>JAYWEG010000117.1:0-12458 GCA_043779445.1 Bacteroidota bacterium | reverse complement strand
TTTCATTAAATAAAAATACACCTCTAGTAGTTATTGACGGTAAAGCAATTACAAATAGAGCAAATTCTGATAAAGATAATGTCAAAAAAGCATTTTCGGATTTGGATAATGATGAAATAGAAAATGTGGTGGAACTCAAAGAACCTTTGTATGTAATTAATGGAGTTTATTATTCCGAAGAAGAACTGTTTGGCTCAAACCCAACAAGTCCCTACGCACCATTAAACAAGCAAGAAATTGAAACGATTGTCATTTTGCAAGAAAAAGATGCAGTTCCTGTTTATGGCGAAAAAGGTCGAAAAGGTGTTGTGATAGTGAGTACCAAGAATGGAAAACCAGCGAAAAAATAGAAATCTTTAAGCTTTAGAAAAAGCCAAAAATCAAATTAACATCTTAAAAACCAATACCATGAAAAATCTAAAATCATTTTCATTAGCACTAACTATGCTTATTTCTTTCTTAACTTTTGGACAAGAAAAAACCGTAACAGGAACGGTTTCTGATCAATCCGGACCATTGCCAGGTGCAAGTGTAGCAGTAAAAGGCACTAAAAACGGAACATCGACAGATTTTGACGGAACGTATTCAATCAAAGTAAAAATACAAGATGTTTTAGTTTTTAGTTTTATTGGGAAAAATTCAAAAAGTGCAATTGTAGGTGCTTCAAATATTTATAATGCAACTCTAAATGAAGAACAATCACAACTAAGTGAAGTTATTGTTGTTGGCTATGGAATTAAAAAAGGCAAAAACAGAATGAAATCTAGCCCACAAATGGTTTTAACAAAAAATCTATATCAAGCTGCAAATCCAAATATTATTAGAGGATTAGCTGGAAAAGTTTCTGGAGTTCAAATTAGGAATAATAATGATATGGAAGAAAAAGATCGAATTGCTATTGAAAAAAACAATCAAAACAAATCTATAGCAGACCAAAAAACAAGCAAACCAAACGATGAGGATTACAATAGTTTTGTAGAAAATCCTTTTGAAAACCCAAAATACTCCCCTCTTTCAACATTTTCCATAGATGTAGATAATGCTTCGTACACAAACATTCGTCGTTTCATAAACAACGGACAAAAAGTACCAAAAGATGCCGTTAGAGTCGAAGAAATGATGAATTTTTTCAAATACCAATATTCACAACCTAAAGATAACAATCCGTTTTCTATCAATACCGAATATAGCAATTGTCCTTGGAACACAAACCATCAATTACTTAGAATTGGTTTGCAAGGCAAAATTATCGATGATAAAAACCTTCCAAACTCGAACCTAGTATTTTTGATTGATGTTTCGGGATCTATGGATGAACAAAATAAACTCCCATTATTGATTCAATCATTAAAAATTTTAGTAAATCAACTGAGAAAAGAGGACAAAGTTACAATAGTTGTTTATGCAGGTGCGGCGGGAATCGTTCTGCCTCCAACATCTGGAGATCAAAAAAAGACTATAATCAATGCTCTAGATAAACTTCATGCAGGCGGAAGCACTGCTGGTGGTGCAGGAATTGAATTAGCATACAAAATGGCACAAGAAAACTTTATCAAAAACGGAAATAATCGAGTAATTCTTGCAACTGATGGTGATTTTAATGTAGGTAGTTCAAGTAATGGTGATTTAGAAACTTTGATTTCAGAAAAAAGAAAAACCGATATTTTCTTGACTTGTTTAGGATATGGAATGGGGAATTACAAAGACAGTAAAATGGAAATTCTAGCAGATAAAGGCAACGGAAACTACGCATATATCGACAATATCCAAGAAGCAAATCGGTTTTTAGGCAAAGAGTTTAAAGGTTCCATGTTTGCAATTGCAAAAGATGTTAAAATTCAAATTGAATTCAATCCAAAAAATGTTCAATCGTATCGACTAATTGGTTATGAAAACAGAAAATTACGTCCAGAAGATTTCAAAAACGATGTCATTGATGCTGGCGAATTGGGTTCTGGCCACACGGTTACAGCCTTGTATGAAATTATCCCAAAAGGAATTTCTAGCGAATATTTTAGTTTAGTCGATGATTTAAAATATAGCAAAGTAGAAGAAACAAAATCTGTTTATAATGATGGCACGAGCGATAGCGAATTTGCAAAGCAATTGGCAACAATAAAATTCAGATACAAAAAACCCGATGGCGACAAAAGTATAGAACTGGTTAAAGTAATTGAAAACAAAAATATAGTTTTAGACAATAGTTCAGATGATTTTAAATTTTGTTCTGCAGTGGCTTGGTTTGGGCTAAAATTGAGAGATTCCAAATTAATTACTAATAAATCAAACGAGGAAATTTTAGCATTAGCCGAAAAAGGTTTGACAAACGATACCGAGGGTTATAAAGCCGAATTTATTAGATTAATAGATTCAGAATAATAAAATCATTAATTTAAAATAAAAATCATGAAAAAAATAATATCATTTTTTGTTGTTGTAATATTATTTATAACATATAACAGTTTTAGTCAAGATCAACAAATTAGACCATATCAAAGTTGTCGTCTAGCCACCCAAAATTCCAATTTTGATGCAATTCTTTTAGTTGACGGGAAAATTTATTCTTCAAAAATGTTGAGTATATTGCCACCTGAAGTGATTGAGGATATTAGTTTTTTACGTAATCCTTTGTACTTAATTAATGGACGAGAATACTCAGAGGAAGAACTGTTTGGCTCAAACCCAACAAGTCCCTACGCACCATTAAACAAGCAAGAAATTGAAACGATAGTCATTTTGCAAGAAAAAGAAGCAGTTCCTGTTTATGGCGAAAAAGGTCGAAAAGGCGTTGTGATTGTGAGTACCAAGAATGGAAAACCAGCGAAAAAATAGTTGTTGGTTGTAAAAATTAAAATCATGAAAAAAATAAAGTCGCTTTTTGTTATTGTAATGTTAACGGTATCGTTTATCGGTTTAGGTCAAGATACGATTTCGAAAAAAGTATTGAAAACTAAACTAACAGGTCTTCAAATCAGTAATTCTAAAAACATCAAAATTAGATGCGTGCCTTCAATTACAAATTCAAATGAAGCACTCGTCGTTATTGATGGTAAAATTTACAACAGCGAAATACTATCAAAAATGAATCCTACCAATGTAAAAGATGTAAGCGTCATAAAAGGTGCTCAAGGCGCGGCATTATATGGTAGTCAAGGAAGCAATGGAGTAATTATTGCTAACACAAAAGATCCAGAAGATAGCGAATTCGTGAAATTAAAAAATCAATTCGAACGAGAAAACAGAGATAATAGCAACAAAAAAATAATTTCTGTTTCGGGAGTAATATCGGATTGTGAAGACATTCCGCTAGCTGGAGTTGTAATAAAAAACCTAAATTCTAAAGAAATTTTCTATTCAGATTTTAATGGTAAATATGACATTAAAATTCATAAAAATGATTATTTAGTGTTTTCAATGGATGGTTTTATCTCTCAAAAAGTAAAAATTGTGAAACAAAATATCCTTGATATAAAACTAAAAATCATTTCAATTGTACCCCAATTACCAAATTCTGGATCAAATATTAGTATTAGAAAGCCAATTATTTATCTCTATCCAACAGACCGAACAAAAATCTCTTTAAAAATAGATTTCAAAGGAAAATTACAAACTACTTTCCCAAAATATGAAGATGGCTGGGAACTGATTGGTTTTTCAGATGGTCAAATTCAAGACAGAAAAACGAAACGTTATTACAATTCCCTTTTTTGGGATGGCGAACAAAATTTTCCAAAAGAACATTATCAATATACTGAAGGTTTTGAAATTTCGAAAAATTATTTAACCGAATTTCTAATTCAAAAACTAGAACTCATTGGATTAAACAACAACGAAACGAATGATTTTATTCAGTTTTGGTTACCCATTTTAGAGAAAAATGAATTGAATTTCATTTATTTTTATGTAAATGAAAATTATAATGTCTTTTCTAAAAATATTATGAATCCAATACCAGAAACTTCGATTCGAGTTTTTATGGAATTTTATAAAATTGATAAAAAAATCTATATTCCAGAACAAAATTTCAAAAAAACCAACCGAAAAGGTTTTACTTTAGTAGAATGGGGCGGTAGCGACGTATCGATTCCCATGAAAGAATTTGCAAAATCTAAAAATAAATAGAGAATTCGATTATATTTGCCAAAAAATACAATTCATGAATTCTAACATTACAAAAAAATCAACCATACTCATTGGAATATTTTTCACTTTGTTGCTTTTGCTGGCAACACTATTACTATCTCCGATTTTTGGTAAATTAAAAATTTCTAAAACCGAAGTGTTTTTTGCTTCGAGAGTTGTCATTTGGCTCGCTTTATTGTTTGTTATACTTTTTTGTTTCAAAATCGAAAAACAAAAAATGTTACTTTGGAAAGAAAATAAATTCTCTATAGGAGAATATGTTAAATCGTTTTTTGGTATTATTGGCTCAATTATGATTGGTGCTTTCCTAATTGGACTTATTCTAAAATTATCTGGCTACAAACCCGAAAGTGATAAATTAATGGAAATCATAAAAATTTTTAAAAATAATTATCTTCTTTTAATTTTCACTTGCTTAACAGCTGGAATTACCGAAGAATTTATTTTCAGAGGTTATCTCATGCCGAGATTGCAATTGTTTTTCAACAATAATTATATGTCAATAGCAATATCGAGTTTACTTTTTGGATTGATGCATTTTGGTTATGGAACCTTGGTTCAAATAATTGGACCTATTTTTATAGGAACTGTTTTTGCCATTCATTATCAAAAATATAGAAATATCAAAATTTTGATTTTCTGTCATTTTTTTTGGGATTTTATGATGTTGACGCTAAAGGTTTAGATTAAGTTTAGTTTTGATTTTTGAAATTGATTGAATTTGATTTTTGAAATCAAAATTATTGCTCAGATTCACGCTTATTTTCCGTTTTTTTATTCGCTAAACAACCCGAAATCAGATTGTCTTGAATCCCCTTTCTAGTTCTAATAATTCCTCTTCCGACAAAGCTCCCATATCAAGCATATCGGCAGCATATTCGTTTCTAAAGGCTTTTATCCATCTTTTTGCTCGTTCTGATAATTGAAAATCATTATTCATAAGTCTGCCCCGTAAAAGCAAAATTCCTAAATCGGCACCTTCATATAAATAATCGTCTTCTTGAGTAATTTGCATAAAAAAAGCTTCGTTATCGCCAGAAATAGATTGCCTATGAGCATCCATTTTTTTGAATTTTATAGTGCCATTTTTTTTCATTTCCCAAATTCCGGATTGCGGTACTTTGGTAGCCAACTCTAGCGTTTTTCGGGTATGTTTAATAACTAATTGGCTCCAACTGTCCATATTTTCAGCTTTTGCCCATTTGTTGGTCAGTTCATTTACATCAATTACATACGGAATTTCCATCAATTCTAACATATGAAATAAAAATAGCGGCACATCGGTCATAGCAAATTTCGAATGATTTGTCAAACTACTGACACCAGATACTCTTGGGTTTAATTCGCCTAAATATATTTCTCCATTGTCTTGATCGATCAAAAAATCTAATTCAAAATAACCTTTATAACCTTCTTTTCGCAATTGGTCACCGAAACATTGTGTATATATTTTAGCTTTTTCTCTTATATCCTCATTAAAAGCATTTGGAAAAATCTCGTTGCCACACCATCCGCCTTTATATGGTGTTAACGATTCGAAGCCCACTAACTCTGTCATTAATGGTGCAACAATAGTTCCGTGTTGGGTTACACAACCTTCAATTGCTGTTCCTTTGCAGTTAATGCGTTTCATTATTTTTACCTCATCTTCTTTTAAAATTTCTTCTGCATAGTTTGCAAATTCATTTTCATTTGATATAAAAAAAGTGGTGTGTCCAGAGTCTCCAAAAGCGGTTTGAATTACCAAGTCTTCTCCAAGATGTCGAGATATTTCTCGCAATTGGTTGTAGCTAGTTACTTTAGACAAAACATTAGGAACGCAGGCAACTCCTGCTTTTTCTGCAATCCGGTTGGTGTTTACTTTATTGTCTAAATAATCTCGAAGTTGTGCCGATGGAAAGCAAACATCAAGACCCAAATTTTTAGCCAATTGCTCGGTTTTTTCATTAAACATCAAGAATAATGCTTTACCAGAATCTCCATCTTGTTTTCCTGAATTTATAAAATCAATTACTTCGGGATGGGTTAGCAAGTAATTATTTATATCTTCAATGCTTGTAAAATCTTCGTGTGGCACTTCTGTTGGAGAAAATAAATTTTTGTAATGACCTGCATAAGAATCGATGTGGCTAATGAATTTAAAATTCGAAATCCATTCGTCAATTCCCATTAAATTAAAATTGGTAGCACTTATAAAATATATTGATATTTTGTTTTCTAAGAAAAATTGTTTTATTTCATCGACACCGTTTAGCGTTTTTTGATTTTGATTAGCCATTGACATAAATTATAATTTTATTTTTTTAATGATATTTTTTCAGCAGTTTGAATCGCTTGCATGGCCTGCATTGCACCCATCGCAGAAATTGAATTTTTTCGATTTAACGCTTTTTTTGTAAAAACCTTTAAACCTAAATCAGCACGATAACCGTGAATTTCTTTTACGTCTAATGCCAACATAAATTGAATAATTTCTTTGCTAACCATTTGACCAGGTACCAAAATTGGAAATCCTGGCGGATAAGGAATTACAAAAGATGTAGAAACCAATTCTTTTTGGTTTTCAATAGCTAGCAAACAATCGCCTAAAAGGATATATTCGCACAAATCTTCTTCGTATCCTAAAAAGAATGCTTCTCTCAAATTGCCACCAGGTACTCCGGGTGCTGCGAGAAATGAATTATGAAAACTACTAAAATTAGGTAATGGCGGAACATCTTTTATAAGAGATTGTATTTGTTGTTTAGAAATTTCGGATTCTCTTTTGTTCAACAATCGATTATTTTCATCAAGTTCATCGGCTATTTGCAATAGTGCATTTATCAAAAAAGTTACGCTACCTCTTGTTGTTCCAATATTGGTCATCAATAAAACTGTATTTCTAGAGGTTTTATTGACCTGAATACCAAAACGATCCATCAAATATTTATTTTTAAATACGTCTCCAGTAATTCCAGATTTACCAACCGATAATGTAATTTTGGTTGGATCGAGTACAAACTCATCATTTTCCCAAGATTCTTCCATTCGGTTCCAACCTTTTTCTACAGAGTAATATTCGCTGTTTGCTGCGGTACGAAATTCTTTTGGAATCAAATCTGTTGGGTCTAAAAAATGAAAATATTTGCTTAATTTTGGATGATTTTTCATTTTAGAACGAAGTATCATTGCCATTTCGATACTTTTTTCGACCAACTCGTAACCTTCTAGTTCGACTTGCCTTCTTCCAGCATCTAATGAAGCAATTATTTGATAGTTTGCAGATGTGGTCGTATGCGTCATATACGACTCGTGAAACGCATCGGACACGTTTCTACTAAATTCTTCGTCCCAAATTTGTATCAT
The DNA here is from genome assembly GCA_043779445.1 of Bacteroidota bacterium. Lineage (GTDB taxonomy): Bacteria > Bacteroidota > Bacteroidia > Flavobacteriales > Flavobacteriaceae > Flavobacterium. The sequence continues at coordinate 4,970 of JAYWEG010000117.1, read as the reverse complement.
CGAACCTTGACGAAAACTAGATAAAGTTTTGTGCGTGCTTTGGGTGGCATAAACTCTTATTTTTACCAAATCGGGATTTGGCATTATTGGTATTTCGCCCGTTTTCAATTTTTTAATATGTGCATTGTATTCTTCTCTATAAGCTGCGGTTTTGTATTTATGAAATAATTTTTGTGCAACATACATACTTGTTCGTTGCTTGAAAGTATAGGTGAAACTAGCAAATGCATACCAAGCTTCGTCCCATAAAAATATCATATCGGGTTTTATTGCCAATACTTCTTCCATTACTTTTTCTACATTATATACCAATCCATCAAACGTGCAATTGGTTAAAGAAAGCATTTTTACTTTGTCTAATCTGCCAGCTTGGCTAATGGCAATCAATTTTTCTTTTATTATTCGCAACGGAACGGCTCCATACATAGAATATTCCTCAATAGGATATGAATCTAAATAAGCTGGGAATGCTCCGGCGAGTACCAATCCGTAATGATGAGATTTGTGGCAATCACGATCAATCAAGACTACATCGCCAGGTTTTATAAGTGCTTGTTGCACAATTTTATTGGAAGTAGAAGTTCCGTTGGTAACAAAAAAAGTGTGTTCGGAACCATAGGCTTTCGCAGCTTTTTCTTGGGCTTTTTTCATTGGACCAGTTGGTTGCAATAATGAATCTAAGCCGCCGTTGGTAGCCGAAGTCTCTGCCAAGAAAACATTTCGTCCATAAAAATCGCCGAAATCGGAAATCCATCTTGACTTAAAAACCGAATTTCCTCTTGAAATTGGCATTGCGTGAAAAACACTTATTGGTCGTTTGCTATATTCTGCCAATGCTGTAAAAAATGGTGTTTCGAATCGGTCATTTATGCCACTTATTATCGATAAATGCAGTTCTTGCAAATCTTCCATTCGATAAAAAATACGTCGAAAAGTTTTAACAGTGCTGTCATCTAAATGTGTTAGCGAAGTATCAGTAATATAATAAATATCTAATTCTGGTCTGAATTGATGAATGTATTTACCCAATAAAGTACCTAAATCTTGATCGAGTATGTCTTTTAAATCGATTTTTAATACGTTCTGGATAAAGGGTTTAATTAGTTTATTGACGTTTTTGGAATAATGCAATGGCGCATATCTAATAACGGCTACTTGTATATTATAATTAAAAAAAAGGCAAATCAATGCATCTTGAAAAGATCGCTGTACGACAAAATCATAAGTGAAATTGTCTCTCGGATCTATTAATTCTTTTGATTTCTTTTTTAATAAATCTTCTTCTTTTGGGGACAAATCTTCGACATACAAAACCTCGAATGAATTGCTTTTGGCATCTAGAATTTTTTTGCTTTTAGAATTTTCTAAACTTTCATAAAAATCTGGTTTCAGCTCTGGATTTGTTCTGTAATTGTCGCTTACTAACAAAGCAACAATTTCGGCAACTCTATGACTTACGGCTTTAAATTCGCATTTTTCGACTGCATTGATAATTTGATTTGTTAACGTAAATCCTGGATAAGCAAAATATTGTTCGATACATAACAAATTTTGCATAACCTCGTTCATTACATCCAACCGCTCATAAAAACTAGCGTGTTGCAAATTAAAAGTAATCTGATTGCTTTGTTCTTTTAACTCATTCCATAAATCAACACGAAGCTGATTTACATTGTAATGTTTTGAGACCATATTTAATTATTAAAAGAATTAATTTTTTGAATGCAATGCCAATCTATTTCCTTCAGAATCTATAAACATTGCAAAATATCCAACGGTTTCGCTCAAAAAAGTTTTTTCCATTACAACTCGTCCGCCAGCTTCGTTTACTTTAGCCAAAACTATATTCAAATCTTCGCCACCGTTAAGATAAACCAATGGACCAATTTCGCTGGGAACACAACCAGGACCAGTAACTATTGCACCACCAATTCCACTTTCTGCGGGGAAAAAACCCATCGAAAACCCATTCAAATCTACAGATGTAATTTGAATTCCATAAATATAATTGTAAAAAGCAACGGATCGATAATGGTTGTAAGCAGGAATTTCGAACCAACTTACAAAATTTTTAAAAACCGAATTTTCTTTTTGTTTAATTAAACTAACTTCTTTTAACTTGCTTTTTAGATTTACTGTCGATCCCATTTGGTATTGTTATGTTTTAAAACTTTCGCAAAATATTTATTTGTGGTAAAAATAAACTGATTTAAATTTAATAAGCTATAAAAATATGTTTTATTTTAATTTTAAAAAAATATTTCGAGTTTTTATGTTAGTTTTGCTAAAACCCTAAGATCAAATATTAAAAATTATTATGACATTGATTGAAAAATTAAAAACAAATTATTGGCTACAATGTGTACTAAATAGTTACAGTTTGATATTTTTTTCTAATGATAATTTTTTTGCATTTTGTATTCTTACAGTTAGTTTTTTTTCACCCTTTGTGGGATTGTGCGGACTAATTTCGGTAATTTTAATAAACCTAATAGCCTATTTTATTGGTTTCAATAGAGAGGAGATTAAAACTGGTTTGTTTGGTTTTAATGCACTTTTTTTAGGAATGTCTATTGGATATGAATTCAATTTTAATGTTGCATTTATTGTTTTATATCTTTCCTCAATTCTAATTCTTTTATTGATAACGGTCTCACTCAAAGGCTTTTTATCAAAAAATTACTTACCTTTTTTATCGCTACCGTTTATTATAACTTATTGGATAAGTTCACTTTCATCGGTAAATTTTAGTAATATTCAATTAGATGAAAGTCACGTTTATGTATTAAATGAAGTTGCAAAAAAGCAAAATTCTTGGTTTTATTTATTTATAAATTCGCTTGACAACTTGACATTTTTTCCGTTGGCAATTACTTATTTCAAAACTTTGGCCGGAACTTTTTTTCAAACCAGTGTTTTGAGTGGCGTTATCATTGCGATTGGATTATTACAATTTTCTAGAATTGCTTTTTCGCTAAGTGTTTTAGGGTTTACTTGCGCCTATTTTTTTTATTCAATTTTCGGAGCAGATGTTAGCGATTTGAACCATAATTTATTGGGGGCAAACTTTATTTTTATGGCAATTGCTATTGGTTGCTTTTTTGTAATTCCGAATATTCATAGTTATCTAACGGTAATAATATTAACTCCAGTTTTATTACTAACTTCGTTGGCAATTGCCAAAATTTTATCTATTTTTCAGATTCATGCTTATTCTTTTTCATTTAGTTTGATAACTATTTTATTTTTATTTGCATTAAATGAGCGGTTGTTTACCAAATACCTACACATTGTTACCATTCAATATTTCTCGGCAGAAAAAACCATTTACAAATATTTGAATTCATTACAAAGATTTAAAAACGAACATCTTTACAAAATATCGTTACCGTTTTGGGGCGAATGGAATGTGAGTCAAGGCTATGACGGAAAAATAACACATCTTGGCGATTGGAGCAAAGCTTTAGATTTTGTAATAGTAGATTCGCAATCAAATACTTATAGAATTCCAAAAACACCTAGAGACATTATTACAAAAGATAGTTTTTATTGTTTTAATAGAGAAATTACTGCGCCATTCGACGGTTATGTTTACGATATAATAAATACTGTCGAAGACAATGATATTGGTGAAATAGACACCAAACTTAATTGGGGAAACACCATTATTTTGAATCATTTAAACGGATTGTTTTCTCAGATAAGTCACATTAAAAAAGATACTTTTGGAGTTTTTATAGGTCAATATGTCACTAAAGGAACCTATCTTGCGGCTTGTGGCAATTCTGGACGTTCGCCCGAGCCACACATTCATTTTCAAATGCAACTTAACCCTATTGTTGGTGCAAAAACATTTGCGTATCCTATTTCTTATTTTATAGAAAGAAACGGAATCGAGAAAAATTTAAGAATTTCCGAAGTTCCAAACGAAGGTGCTTTTATAAGCAATGTGCAAGTAAATGAGTTGTTAGTTATTGCTTTTGCACTTGTTCCAGGGCAAAAAATAACAATGACAAGAGAAAATAGTTCCCAAAAAATTCACTGGGAAGTTTTTACTGATGCCATCAACAGAACTTATATTTTTTGTGAAAAAACAAAATCCTACGCCTATTTTGTAAACGATGGAACGATGTTTTATTTTACCGATTTCGAAGGCAATAAATCGTCATTATTATTTCAATTTTATTTGGCTGAGTACAGACAATTACTTGGTTATTATGAAAATATTAAAATTGATGACAAAGTGCCTTTAATTCATTTTAACAACAAATGGATTGCCTTTTTTCAAGACTTTTTTGCACCATTTTATTTGTTTACAAATGCCTATTATACTTCTCGATTTAGCTATTCGGATGATTTATATGCACCACAAAAATTGATTATAAACACAGAAATCGAAGCTAAATTAATTAATTATGTTTTCAAAAAAATAAATTACGAAATAGAATTGAAAGATCATAAAATTCAACGATTTACTATTCATAATAAAAACAAATCAAAATCATATATTTGCATTCTAGAATAAAAATAAATCCTTAAAAATGAAAAAAATGAAAAATTTTAGAAAATTATCAATAGTACTTATTTTTGTATTAACTACGACTTTACAGGCTCAAAATAAAGAAATTGCTACTGCTTTTGCAAGTTCTTACGAATTAGAATATGCTAAAAAATACGATTCTGCAATTGCAGCATTAACAAATGTTTATTCTTTAACTTCTTATGAAATGAACTTAAGATTAGGTTGGCTAAACTATTTGGCTGGTAAAGACAAAGAATCTTTGGGTTATTATCAAAAAGCAATAACATTAATGCCAGTTGCAACCGAACCAAAATGGGCAATAATTACCGTTTATTCCAAAATGGAAAATTGGGTCGAAATAGAAAAAACTTATTTTTCGATTCTAAAAATTGATCCAAAAAATGCAACTGCAAACTACAATTTAGGTTTAATATATTATTATCGCAAA
>JAYWEG010000116.1:0-4957 GCA_043779445.1 Bacteroidota bacterium | reverse complement strand
CCTCCAGAACCGTCGTGTTTGAATCGGAATAATTTGATATTGTTTAATTCTGGAAAAAAGGTCAATGTGTTAGCAATTCCTCCTGCAAATGAAACATAAGGTAATGGAAATATTGTGGAAGAGAATTTTCCGTATACCAAAACCGTTCCTTTATCTAAAATTTCTTGGCTTAGTAGCGGTGCATTAATTGAGGTTGTATTACCACTTGTACCATCAATAATTGTTGCTGTAGCTACTGGTGCGCTAGCCCAGTTGCTGTAAATAACATTTGCTGTTCCTTTTTCACCTTGTGGACCTATAGCACCATTTTCGGGTTTGCTGCAGGATACTGTACTAAAAGTTAGCAATACAATGCAAAGGGTTGCAAACATAAAGCAGTAGGTTCTAAAATTTTTAATTTTTGTTTTCATGATTGTTTTTTTTTAAATTGTTATTAAATTATTTGTCAAAGTTGTGGATAATACCTTCAATAAAAAACAACCAATAGACGAACGACATTTTAAATAGACGAATTTTAGGAAATAATGCTTTAAACGAATAAAAATACTTTTAATCGAATAAATTATAAAAAAAATTTTAGTCTATGTTGGTTTTTAACATATTGTAACTAAAAACAACTATATTTGAGAGATTTATACTCAAAAAAATGGCGATATTCAACTGCATAATTATAGATGATGACGAAATTGATCGTCTGATGGTACTTTCTTTTGTGAAACGATTTGACAATCTTAATTTAGTTGGAGTATTTGAATCGGCAGAAGATGCATTGTTAATCATTGACCAACAAAATATCGATATACTTTTTCTTGATATTGATATGCCAAATTTGAATGGGTTGGATTTTCGAAAACAAACCATGCACATTCCGGTTTGTGTATACATCACGGGACATCCAGAACATGCCGTGGAAAGTTTTGAGTTAGATACGTTAGATTTTATTGTGAAACCTATCAAATTTGATCGTTTTCACCAATGTATTAAACGCATTGAGGAATTCATGGAAATCAAACACAAAGCGCAACTTTTTGAATCCTCCATTGGTGGTGACACGATTTACATAAAAGAAGGTCACGACCAAACCAAAGTGAAACTTCACGATATTTTATATCTCGAGGCATTGAAAGATTATACCTTAGTTGTGACTGATAAAAAAAGGCATTGCGTTTTGTCAAGCATCGGAAATTTATTGAAAGAAACTCATTTTCAATCTTTTATACGCATTCACAGAAGTTTTGCGGTGCAGAAACAATTCATTAAAAAAATTGGAATTCAAGATATAGAACTTAACAATAATGTTTTGATTCCGCTTGGCAGAAGTTACAAAGACAATTTAAGTTTTGTTTTATGAGAAAAATATACTTTTTGTTTTTTTTGATTTCTTTATGTTCTTTTGGACAAACGAATGTTTCTATTCTTGAAAAAAAGCGAGCAGTTATTGAAAAATTTATTTCTTCAAAAATGGATAGTGCAAAAGTTATAAGTAATGAGGTACTAATTCTTGCAAAAAAGTCAAAATCAAATATAGAAATTGCTAAAGCACAATCAACTATTAGTTTTATAAAAATTAAAGAAACTAACTTTGAAGAAGCTAAAAAATGGAATGATAGTTCGTTCTTAATAAATAATAAATTAAAAAACTCCGTTGAACTTGGTAAAAATTATTTTAATTATGCGCTAATTTCAAGTAGTAAATCAGACTTTGTAGACGCGATAAGGAACTATTTAATAAGTTTGAAATTTGCTGAAATGACCAAAAATTTCGATTTACAAAAAAAAATTTATCGAGGGTTGGCTAATTCAAACCTAGATCAAAGAAATTACGAAAACGCTTTTTTCTATATTAACAAAGGATTAAATATAGGAGATAAAAATTACGAAAATTCTGAAAGAGGATTACAATTGTCTACATTGGCAGAAATTTACAGACTTAAACAAGATTATGTAAACGCAAATAAATATTTTAAAACCGCGTATGATTTATTTATAAAATTAAATGACATTAGTGGACAAGCCTATGTACTAACCAATTGGTCATTGTGTTTCGAGGATAATGTTTTCAAACTATTGGAAATGGAACTTAAAGCCCAAAAAATTTGGAATAAAATAGAACCAGAAAATACGATGTCTATTACAAATCTTGGAAATATAGCCTATACCTATTTTGATATAGCTAAAACAGATTCTTTGTTAGCAAAATATAAAAATAAGAAACAAGCACTCCAGTTGGCAAATAGTTATTATGAGCGATGCTTAAAAATAGCTACAAAGAAAAAAAACTTAGATTCATCAATGTATTTTAGTCAGCAACTTGCAGAATTACAATATTATAATAATGATTTTAAAAAAGCATACAATAATTTAAAATTACGAAACTTGATCAATGATTCTCTTTATTCTCAAAGAAATAAAAATACTATCGCAAAACTAGAATCACAAAAAGAAATTGACAAAAAAAATCAATTACTTAAAATCAACAAACTCGCAATTGAGGCCCAAAAAAAACAAAAATGGTTCTATATTCTTGGAATTGGTTCGCTTGCAATTCTTGGAGGTTTGTTATTTTATCAAAGCCGAAATCGAAAGAAAAACAACGAAAAACTCCAAGTTCTAAATTCTGAACTCGTCCAAGCCAATAAAATAAAAACACGTTTTTTTAGTATTTTGAACCACGATTTGCGCAGTCCGGTATCAAACTTGATTCATTTTTTGCATCTTCAACAAAACAATCCAGAGTTACTGGACGAAGAAACCAAAACCAAAATGCAAACCAAAATCATAACAGGTGCAGAAAATCTGCTTTCCTCCATGGAAGATATTTTACTTTGGAGCAAAGGTCAAATGGATAATTTTAAACCACAACCCAAAAAAATTGCTATCAACCAATTGTTTGACGATACCAAGAAAGTATTTTCGGGTTATTTGAACATCAAATTCGAATATCAAAACCCGGACAAACTCGAAATTTTTACCGACGAGAATTACATGAAAACCATTATCAGGAATCTGACAAACAATGCAATTAATGTATTAGCAAAATTTGTCACCTCGAGCGCAGTTGAGAGGCAAATAATTTGGAAAGCTTACAAAGAAAACAATAAAACATACTTGTCAATAACCGATAATGGTTCTGGCGCAAGTAAAGACAATTTCAAAGCCTTGTATGACGATACCGAAGTCGTTGGCATTAAAACTGGATTAGGTTTACACCTCATTCGCGATTTAGCAAAAGCGATCAATTGTGAAATCAAAGTTGAAAGTATTATAGGTAAAGGTACAACTATTATATTGTCATTAAATAATTAGATTTTCAAATCTTCGAAAACCTCAACAAACTTTTTTTGCAAAATGTTACAAATTGGTGAATCCAATTAAAAAATTATTGAACAGATTCGAAGATTGAATAATCAAAAAGGTACACAAGCAATGATGCCATTTGAGTTGAATATAAAGTACTTATAATGAGTGTATTCAACAACCAGCAATTTATTTTTTGATAGTAACTTTTTTTGTTAAATAGGCTTATTTTAATTTTTATTTATCGAAAATAGATTTCAATAATTCATTTGCCACTGTAGTTACTGGTGCATTTTTAAATTTTTTTAGGGCTTTACTTTTTATCAAGCCCTAACCCTAAAAAAAAATACTAAAAAAAACACTGCTTATTACATTATTTTCTCCAAAATAATAGTAGCGATTAAAGTACCATTATAATACTGTTTGGTTACATAACCTGGTTCGTTGTATTCATATAAATAGGTTCCAGAAGATTGATTGCTCAATGATCCATTTTCAAGATATGTTTTAGAAAGAAAATCTACAATATTGTTTTTATTATTGGTACTTGTAAATGGACCGTAATCGATAGCTTTTTTATCATCGAAAGTATAATTGACTTGAGAGGACAAAAAATAGGTTCCGTCTGTTTTTTTAGTGTATTGTTTATATTCCGTGGTATTGCCTCTACTGTCGTATGTATATAAGGAATAATAGTTGTCAGCTTGCGTTCTTATTACTTTATTGTTACTATTGTAAATATAGGTTACTCTATTTCCAGTTGATTCAACCCAAAGATTGGTTGTTGTATTCCAATTATAATATCTGGATTCAATAGGCAACCCATTGCTGTTGGTATAAACAAATTTGTACTTGTTCCCATTTCCTCGAATTGTTATTTCCTCTATTTTTACACCCGATGCATCATATACATAATTTGTTATTGAATTTTGATTGATATTGACATATCCTGAGTTTTCATAAGTAAGTATCGACCCTTGAGAATTATATGTGAATTTTTCAAATCCGCCTCCCGTATTAGCTATTTTAGATACTTTATTTTGCGCACTGTATTCATAGTCCATAGTTGTGGTAGCAAAAATTGCTTGCTTAATTCGATACACATTTAGGGCTGGATTTTCTGGCGCAGCTGTATTGTCGTCTTTGCTACAAGACACTAAAAATGTGAGTAGCAAAATACTTAGGATTTTTTTTAATGTTTTCATGTGTTTATGGTTATTGTTTTAACAAAATTAATTTTTCGAAATTTGTATTCTAAAAAAACCATCGGTTACTTGGAGTGTTTTTTTGGTAGCATCACAAACGGTTGTGAAATAAAATGTTCCCTCAGCAAAACCATCACCTACTTTAGTAATTTTCATTTCACCGTTTGCAATTGGATAAGAACATCCATCTTTTAGGTAAATATCTGCTGCTTCGTCCTCACTTATCACTATTTTCTTTCCTACTACCAGATAGTCATTATTATAGGGAAGCCCAATGTATTGTCCTTCAAAATCTCCACTAATTCTGCCAGAAGTTTGCGCTGATAACATGGATGTAGATTGCCAATTCTTTCCGTTTATTTTGGCTTTCATGAAATATCCGTTGCCAATTGTTTCCCTATCATTGCTTATTTGTTCAATAGCAGATTGAACGTTCTTTGCCTCTTCCAGGGTTT
>JAYWEG010000115.1:0-4964 GCA_043779445.1 Bacteroidota bacterium | reverse complement strand
GAATCTTCTACAAATCACGAAACAAAAGTTGCCAAACAAAATGCTTTAGAGCGAATTGTGAAATCTTCCTATGAATTTTTAAAAACACATTCAGCGCTTGAAACTGTTGTTTTTGCAGTATCTCAACTCGAAGACGACGAATTATTCAATGCAGGAATTGGTTCGCAAATTCAAAGTGATGGAAAAATAAGAATGTCAGCTGCAATAATGGATGGTGAAACCCAAAAGATGAGTGGCGTCATTAATATAGAAGAAGTAAAAAACCCAATTCAAGTTGCTCAACTTTTAATGAAAGAAGAAGACCGAATTATTGGCGGAAAAGGTGCTACAAACTATGCAAGAACCCATGGTTTTGAAGCTTTTTCTACTGAAATTCCGCAACGAAAATCGGAATATGAGGCCAAATTAAAATCTTTAGGAACAGGAACAGTTGGTTGTGTGGCACTTGATTCAAATGGTAAAATTGCTGTAGCCACTTCAACTGGTGGAAAAGGATTTGAATTGGTAGGTCGCATTTCAGATTCGGCTACAGTTGCTGGAAATTATGCTAATAAATTTTGCGGAGTAAGTCTCACAGGAGTTGGCGAAGATATCGTTAGTAATGCAACTGCTGCAAAAATTGTAACTCGTGTTACTGACGGATTTACTTTAAAAAATGCATTTACAAAAACATTCGAAGAATTATTACCATTTGACGGTTTTGCGGGAGCAATTGGGATTGATATACTTGGAACTATTTTTCATCAAGATTCGCATCCGAGTATGGTTTTTGCTAGTTTTGATGGTGAAAATTTCGAAGTTTTTGACTAACAAAATGCCTTAAATAATTATGAGTTATTTAAGGCATTATGTTAAAAATAAAAATTTATTATTTGTTTTTCAATGCTTTTGCTTTATCAGTCATGTCCAATGCATTATAAACACTAATTAAAGTTCGTTTTACATCTTCATTTGATGGTGAAACCTCCATTACTTTTTCTAAAAAAGGAATAACTTTCTTGAAATTATTTTCTCTTTCAGTTTTAATAACTTCATATTTTTTTGCATTTTTTTCTGCATTCATTCGAGCAACAATATCATCATCTGAACTCATCAATAACTCTGCAATGTTGATATTTGCAACTTCATAGTTTGGATCTATTGCAAGAGCAGCTCTATAATATTTTTCGGATTCTACTTTTTCGTTAGAATTTCGAGAGATTACACCCAAATTAAATAACATTTCTTTATCGTTTGGATTTCTTTCTAAAGACTCTTTTATTAATCTTTTATAAGAAACTAAATCATTCATTTTATAATACATATTTGCTTGTTCCATCAACAAACTAGAATCATCGGGGTTTGCAATTCTAGCATCGGCAATAGCTTTAATTGCTTCACTTGTTTTCCCTTTATCCCTAAGAATTAAAGCAATGTTTCTATAAATCTCGCCTCTTTTAGATTCAATTTTTTCGTCTTTTGGTTTTTCATGTGTGCCAAGTTTTATGGCGTCATCCCTCTCTTTTTTATCTTTGAATTGGTTTTCCCGATCATTTGCTTTGTTTACAGCATAGTAATTTGTAGTTTCTCCAGAATAATTAATCATTTTCAATTCTTGATAATTATTTAGGGCTGTGTTGTATTCTTTTGCGTTTAGCGCATAATTTGCAGCATAATATAATTTTTCGGTTTCTTTTTTGTCAAGATCATAAATACTTCTTAAAACTAAAGATGATTCTTTGAATTTACTGTTATTGCCTAAATCTACAGCGAAATTGAATAATAATTTATTCAAAGGTTCAATTTCACTTTGGATTTTTATTCCAAATAATGGTTTATTATTAATTCTTTCGTAATCAATAATTTTATTCATATTTGTGGTCAGCTCGACCGCTTTTTCTGGAGTAAAAGCACTTTTGAACAATTCCAACGTTTTTTCTCTGTTGGTAACATTTTCTGGTTTTTGTAACTCAATTTTTAGTTCCATATACGGAACAAAAGATTTATAAAATTCATAATACAATCGCTCTACTGGTACAAAATTGGCATCTTGATCCTCAGCTTTTTTCATTCCGATTTTAAAATCGGCAATATCTTTTGTGTTTAAAACTTCTTTTTCAAAAATTTTCCTCAACACTTTAAACTCGACGTCTTGAGAAAAAGTGGTTACAGAAATTAATAACGCTGTTGCTAAAATTGTTATTTTAATTTTCATTTTTAAATTTTTATTTATTAAATATAAAACTTTTAATACGAATTTCAAAATCTGTGCCAAATTTCGAAATTCGTATTTACTTATTCATTATGCTTCGTCATCAGAATCGTCCTCTTCAGCATCTTCGTTATCGGAATCATCTTCTTCGTCATCAGATTCATCATCATCTTCGGCTGTCCCGTCATCTTCTAAAACTTCAAGAACTGGTTTTACTCTTTCGATTACTGATTCGACTACGTTACCATCCTCATCCACGACAATTTCTTCGACATCGTCTTTCATTACTTTAGTTACCGCTGCGATAGAATCATTACCTTTTAAATTGATTAATTTTACACCTTGAGTTGCTCGACCCATTACTCGTAAATCTTCAACTGCCATTCTGATAGTTAATCCAGATTTGTTGATAATCATTAAATCATCATTATCAGTTACAGAATTTATAGAAATTAATTGACCCGTTTTTTCAGTAATATTCAATGTTTTCACACCTTTACCACCACGGTTTGTAATTCTGTATTCGTCTAAACTTGAACGTTTTCCGTATCCGTTTTCAGAAACTACAAGAATTTCGCTATTCATGTCATTCACAGCAACTAATCCAATAACTTCGTCGCTTTCATCTTTCAATCGAATTCCACGAACTCCAGATGCTGTTCTTCCCATCGGTCGTGTTTTCGATTCTTCAAATCGCAATAATTTTCCAGATTTTACCGCAACGATAATTTGAGAATTTCCATCTGTTAATTCTGCTCCTAGCAATTCATCACCTTCTTTTATAGTGATTGCAGCAACACCATTTACCCTTGGTTTAGAATATTTATCTAAAGATGTTTTTTTAACTTGACCTTGTTTGGTAACCATAATCAAGTTGTGACTCATAGTGTATTCTTTATCTTTCAAGTCTTGAGTACAAATAAACGCTTTTACTTTGTCGTCAGATTCAATATTGATCAAATTTTGTAAGGCACGACCTTTAGCAGTTTTGCTTCCTTCTGGAATTTCGTAAACACGCATCCAGAAACATTTTCCTTTTTGGGTAAAGAACATCATATATTGATGATTCGTTGCAACAAACATGTGTTCTAAGAAATCTAAATCTCTCGTTCCTGCAGATTTTTGACCAACTCCACCACGATTTTGTGTTTTGTATTCTGTTAGGTTTGTACGTTTGATATAACCAGCATGCGAAATTGTAATTACCACATTTTCATCGGCAATTAAATCTTCAATGCTTACATCACCACCAGAATATTCGATTTGAGAACGACGTGCATCGCCATATTTCTCTAGAATTTCTAATAATTCTTCTTTAATTAAAGCAGTTCTTAAATTTACATCTGCCAAAAGTCCACGCAAATGCTCGATTAATTTCATTATTTCTTCGTATTCTGCTCGTAGTTTATCTTGTTCTAAACCTGTTAATTGACGCAAACGCATTTCTACAATGGCACGAGCCTGAATGTCGGATAGTTTAAAGCGTTCAATTAATTTTTCTCTTGCTTGTTCTGTATTTGACGAGGAACGAATCAAGGCAATTACTTCATCAATATTATCAGATGCTATGATTAATCCTTCTAATATGTGTGCTCTTTCTTCGGCTTTTCTTAATTCGAATTGTGTTCTACGAACCACAACATCATGACGGTGCTCTATAAAATAGTGAATCATGTCTTTAAGATTCAACATTTGTGGGCGACCTTTAACCAATGCTATGTTGTTTACCGAAAACGAAGATTGCAATTGCGTGAATTTGAATAAAGTATTCAATACAACATTTGGTGTTGCATCTCTCTTTAATATGTATACAATTCGCATTCCGTTTCTGTCCGATTCGTCACGAATGTTTGATATTCCTTCAATTTTTTTATCGTTAACTAAATCCGCTGTTCGCTTAATCATATCGGCTTTGTTAACCTGATATGGAATTTCTGTGACAATAATCGATTCACGACCATCTACCTCTTCGAAACCTACTTTGGCACGCATTACAATTCGACCACGACCCGTTTTAAACGCTTCTCGGACACCTTCATATCCATATATAATTCCACCTGTTGGAAAATCTGGTGCTTTGATATGTGTCATTAATTCGTCAATCTCAATGTCGTTATTATCAAGATAGGCTAAAGTTCCATTAATAACTTCGGTAATGTTGTGAGGAGGCATGTTTGTTGCCATTCCTACAGCGATTCCAGTTGCTCCGTTAATTAATAATGTAGGAACTCGAGTCGGCATGACGGTTGGTTCATATAAAGTATCGTCAAAGTTCAGTTTAAAATCGACAGTTTCTTTTTCGATATCTGCCATAATATCTTCTGATATTTTGCGCATTCTGGCTTCGGTATATCTCATTGCAGCTGGACTATCACCATCTACTGAACCAAAATTACCTTGCCCATCGATTAAAAGATAACGCATAGACCATTCTTGTGCCATACGAACCATGGCATCATATACAGAGGTATCCCCATGTGGATGATACTTTCCTAAAACTTCTCCAACAATTCTGGCAGATTTTTTATGGGCTTTGTTAGAAAAAACTCCTAAATCATACATTCCATAAAGAACTCTTCGATGTACTGGTTTTAGACCATCGCGCACATCTGGAAGGGCTCTAGACACGATCACAGACATCGAATAATCGATATAGGCTGTTTTCATCTGGTCTTCAATGTCTACAGGTATGATCTTATCCGTTGCCATATGTTTTCTAAAAAGGAAGGCAAAAATAATAAAAAAACTCCAGAATATCCTAATAAATAAAAAA
>JAYWEG010000114.1:0-12538 GCA_043779445.1 Bacteroidota bacterium | reverse complement strand
GATTTCTGTCAATGCTCTGTCAAAATCGTCGACAACTGGCAAAATGGCTTGTAATACATCTTGATTGGCAGTCTTGAAAGATTCAATTCTTTCTTTGGTTGTTCGACGTTTGTAGTTTTCGAATTCAGCAAAAAGTCTAACATATTTGTCTCTTTCGTTGGCTAAATCTTTTGTTAATTGTTCTTCGATTGACAATTCAATTACTTCCTCGGCAATATGTTGTTCTCCGTTTGCATTACTTTCTAAAGTAACATCATCAAATTCTTGGTCTAATTCTGTATTTTCAGTAGTCATTTTTGTTTTATCTTTTTTATTTGGAAATATATTTTTGAACATTTCAATTTTAAATCTATATAACAAATTTGTTGCCATAACTAAAAATGGTGTCAAAATGGCATATTTTTTTGTTTTAAATTAAAAAAATTAAGAAAAAGATTTATGAGTTTTTCAAAATATTCTCCAAAGCGCTTTCAATATCAGGGAATTTGAATTTGAAACCTTCGTTAATTGCTTTTTTAGAAGAAATATTTTTGTTTGTAAATAATAACTCACTCATATCTCCAAGGATCAATTTCATAATAAATCGTGGTATATTGGGCATAAATAATGGTTTTTTGAGAATTTTAGCAATGGTTTTAGTGAGTTTTTGGTCAGAAACGGTTTCTGGTGCAACAGCATTATATAAGCCTTCGGAATTATTTTTAAGCAAAAAATAATACAAATTCACAACATCATATATATGTATCCAAGATTGAATTTGTTTTCCAGAACCAAAACTTGAACCAATCCCGAGTTTTATTGGCTTTAGAATTTCTGCAAGCGCTCCACCATTTTTGTCATAAACAATTCCGGTTCGAACTTTGCACACTTTTATTGCTAACAATTTGAATTGATCAACAGATTCCTCCCATTTCACAACCACATTACTCAAAAAACCATCAGCAATTTGAGTTTCGGTTTCTGTGTAAATTTTATGAAAACTATCGGCATAAATGGCAGTTCCCGATGCCGAAATGATTTGTTTTACTTGATGCGGATTCTTTTTTAAGGTATTAAATAACAAATTTGAAGATAAAACCCGACTTTCGATAATTTCTTGTTTATAAGATTTTGTCCAGCGTTTTGCTATATTGGCTCCAGCCAAATGAATGATTGCATCAACACCTATCAAGCAATTTTCATCGATTTTACTTTCTTCGGGATTCCAATAAAAACCTTGATAATATGCTTTGCTTTCTATTTTTGTTTTCGAAGTAGTTAAAAAATTTACAGAAATACCATTCTCAATCAATAATTTTGATAATTGTTTACCAAGAAGTCCTGTTGCACCTGTGATTAGGATTTTCATTTAAAAAAAAGATTAGAAAGTTTAATAGTTTAATGTTTAGACAAACATTAAGTAAAATTAATATTCAATATTCTAAATCTTCTAAACATTTTCATAAACTTTTAAACTTTTACCCGAACGCTCCATTCAAAATCAAATTCAGAAACTTGGTCGCCTTTTTCGTCGATTCCGATAGATTTCATCCAAATTGTTTGACCTTCATTAGTTTCAATTGCTTGTTTTATTGCATTTTCTATCAGTAAACCATCGTTACAAGAAAAAGTAATTCTGCCAATTGCTTTTTTGGTGAAATTTGATTTTGAATTAGCTACTAACATCGAAATATTTTTTTTAGAATCTCGAATTTGAGATAAAACCAATGCTCCCGTTGTCAATTCTGCTGCCATGGCTTGCACAGCAAAATACATCGAGTTAAATGGATTTTGATTAATCCAACGATGTTTTACTGTTGCTTCGCATTTTAGATTATCGATATATTTTGCACGAACACCACACAAATAAGCCGATGGCAGTTTGAACATTACAAAAAGATTGACCTTGAATTTGGTAAGTGTCATTTTTATTTTTTTGTAAAAGTAATGATTTTGATTTAAAAATGTTTATAAGTTTTAAGGTTTAAAAGAGTAAGGTATGGCTATTGAGACTGATTTTTGAAATTGTTAAACTCCAACAAAACATTCTTATTTGTTAAATAAAAGTTAATTATTAGTACTATGCAAAACATAATACTTTTTTTTAGCCTTATCTTTGTATAAGAAATTAATTGCTATTAGATAGTATTATTTAAAAGTCGAGTTTTAATCATCAAAAAAAATCAAATCAAAAAATGAGCATTTTAATCAACTTAAAAATCAAAATTACAAAATTATGAACATAGAAAACACAAAAGCCCAAATGCGAAAAGGTGTTCTCGAGTTTTGCATCTTGTCGGTTCTAAAAGACAAAGAAGCCTACACATCAGAAATTCTGGATACCTTAAAAAATGCAAAATTGCTCGTTGTCGAAGGCACAGTTTATCCGCTTTTGACACGACTAAAAAACGACGGATTACTCAACTATCGTTGGGAAGAATCTACATCTGGACCTCCAAGAAAATATTATGAATTGACCGAACTTGGAAAAACTTTTTTAAACGAATTAAACAGTACTTGGACCGAATTATCAGACGCAGTACAACTAATAACAATCAAAAACTAACACGATGAACAAGACAGTAAACATAAATTTAGGAGGTATTTTATTTCATATTGATGAAGATGCATACCAAAAATTGAATCGCTATTTTGAAGCAATCAAACGTTCTTTAACCAACTCATCTGGTCAGGACGAAATCATAAAAGACATCGAAATTCGTGTTTCGGAATTATTAACCGAAAAACAAAAAACCGAAAAACACGTTGTTTCAATGAAAGATGTTGACGAAGTAATAACCGTTATGGGGCAACCTGAAGATTACAGAATTGACGATGAAGGAACATCCAACACCACTTCGACAAGTTTTGCAACAACCTCTAGAAAATCTAAAAAATTGTACCGCGATAGAGATGGAGCAATTGTTGGTGGCGTTCTTTCTGGACTTGGATATTATTTTGGAATAGACAAAACTTGGTTGCGAATTTTGCTTGTGGCTTTGGTTTGGGCTGCGGGAACTGGAGTTTTATTGTACATTATTCTTTGGATTGCCATGCCAGAAGCCATTACAACTTCAGAAAAATTAGAAATGAAAGGCGAACCAGTAAACCTTGAAAATATCGAGAAAAAAGTTCGTGAAGAAATAGATTATGTTTCTGGAAAATTAAAAAATTCTGGAGAAATTCTAAAAAATGAAGCTAATAATTTCAATGATAAATATGGCGATAAAATCAATTATCAAGCCAGAAATATCGGAAGTTCGTTTGGAGATTTCATCATCACAATGCTTGGTGTTTTTGCTAAATTTGTCGGAGGAATCATCTTTTTGACAGGAGTTGGAATGCTAATTGCTCTTTTTGTAACCTTGTTTACAGTTGGCTCAACAACTTTTATGGGAGCAACTTGGATGGATTATTTCAATATTTTCAATTACAACCAAACTTCGTTATTTTTTATCGGAATATTATTCTTTTTTACATTCGGAATTCCATTTTTCTTCTTAATGCTTCTTGGATTAAAAATTATTGTACCAACAATAAAATCAATCGGAAATATCGCAAAATACACCTTGCTAGCCGTTTGGATTATCGCAATTGGAATACTAGTTTCTTTGGGAATAAATTCTGCTCAAGAAGTTGCATTTGATAATAAAGTGATTCAAAAGCAACAAATAGATTTTATTATGCCAAAAGACACTTTATTAGTTACTTTTAAATCAAACACCTATTACTCAAATCATTCTAAATATAGTGGAAATCTTGAAATTGTAGAAGATTCACTTTCTAACAAGTTGCTTTATTTTGATAATATTTCTTTCGAAGTTTTGCCAACAGATGAGCGTTTGCCTTATTTACAAATAGAAAAACGAGCCAAAGGAAAATCAGCTGCTGATGCCAAACAAAATGCAGGAAAAATTGATTATAAGTTTGGATATGTAGGAAAAAAATTAATTCTAGATGATTATTTCTTAACTAATTTAGAAAACAAATTCAGAGATCAAGAAGTTCAAATTTTCTTATACCTACCAAAAGGAACGCTTTTTAAAACCGATGATAATGTAAAAGAATTTGACGAATCGAATAACGATTTCTTCAATTTGCATCACAGTTCCAGTTCCTACATATACAAAGTAGAAGAAAATAAAGTAAAATGTTTGAATTGCCCAAATGACGAAACCGACGAATACAATGATGGTAATAATGATGATGATTTTAAAATAAATGTTGACACCGATAATGATGCAAACATCAAAATTAATACGCCAAATATCAACATCAATAAAAACGGAATTTCTATAACTGCAGATTCTACTTCGAATAAGTCATCAAACAACAAAGAATTCAAAGAATTGAAAATTAATAAAAACGGAATAATAATCAAAACCAAATAGTCATGATAAAAGTTATTATAATGCTCACAAAGTTGGTTATTGCAGCAACAATTACGCTACTTTTAAACTCTTGCAACATTAAAACCGATTTTGGTAAAGCCGAGAAAGGCAATGGAAAAATGACAACCGAAGTTCGAAATATCAAAGAAAGTTTTTCGAGTATTGATGTAAGCTCAGCGATTGAAGTTGTTTTAGAACAATCGTCAGATAAGTTTGTAACGGTTGAAGCCGAAAGTAATTTACAAAAATTAATTGATACCAAAGTCGAAAATGGCGTTTTGATAATAGAGCCTAAAGAATCAATAAATGCTACAAAAACTATAAAAGTAACTATTAGAATGCCAAAAATTGAAGGTCTAGACGCATCAAGTGGTTCAGCAATAAAAGGAATAGGTACTTTTAAGGGTGACGCTATTTCCATAGATGCATCAAGTGCCGCCGAAGTTGAAGTTAAATTAGAATATGATGATATCATTTTAGATGCCTCTAGTTCTGGTAATATAAACACAAAAGGAATTGCTCTAAAATTAGAAACATCTGCATCAAGTGGTTCACAAATCCAAGCTAATGAACTACTAGTAAATGAGGTTACTGCCGATGTTTCAAGTGGTGGAAATATAAAAGTTCATCCTATTGTAAGTCTAAAAGGGAGTGCCTCAAGCGGCGGAAGCATTTTATACGATATTGAACCAAAATCAATCACCAAAGACGAAAGCTCTGGCGGAAATGTTGGACGAGAATAACGATTTTAAATAGATTAAAAAAAATCATTCCTGTAAAAAGCGAATGATTTTTTTTATATTTGCTTCAAAACAAAAAATATGAAAAAATTCTACATTATTTTTGCATTTATATCATTGACATTTTCATCTTTTTCTCAGAAAAAAGAAAAAATAAAAGGATCAAAAGTCGTAACTATTGAACAAAAAAAAACAGGTGCTTTTGAGAATCTCGAAATTGGGGACGATCTAGAAATCATGATTATTAAAGGCGAAAAATCTACTATTGAAATTGAGGCCGACGACAATATACATCAAGCACTTGGTTTTGTATTAAACGGAAAAACCCTTCAGTTGAGTATGGATAAAAATATTGGGAGTTACAATAAATTCAACATTAGAGTGACTTATACCGATACGCTAAAAACGGTAACTACTAAAAATGATGCTGTAATTAACGCCCTTCAGGAAATTAATTTAGTAGACGTGACCTTTAAAAGTTTTGATTCATCAAAATTATTTTTGAATGTGAAATCTAAGAAATTTACACTTTTGGCAAATGACAAATCACGTTCTGAATTAAATGTAAAATCTGACAATGCCGTTTTTGAATTGAGTAAAGATTCACAAACAAAATCAATTATTAAATCTGGAAATTTAAAATTCGATTTGTATCAAGAAGCAAAAGCAACTATTGATGGTGATGTTTTAGAAATGAAACTTCGATTAGATAATAATTCGGAATTTAGAGGTAAAAAGTTAATAGCTAAAAAAATGGAATTAATTGCAGAAATTAGCGCTACTTGCGAAGTTAATGTAAGCGAAAGTTTGAGTATTGAATGTTCTGGAAAATCAGAAATTGACTTGTACGGAAATCAAAAAATTGATTTGAAAAAGTTTACAGACACATCGAGATTGACAAAGAAAAAATAAATTTGAAAACAATAAAACCAAAGAGCCTTTTAGTTTAATATTTTAAAAGGCTTTTATCTTATTTAATATTCCCAACGTCTTAAGCGATTGAGTTCCTCTTGAGCCTCAATTTCTTCAACCGGAATTACTTTTAAAAAAGAGGCATGTTGCTCAATTGCATATTCCACTTTTTCAACAATTTCCTCAATAGTTTCGTTGTCATAATCAATTACTAATGGTTCTTTGATAATAAAAGATTGCAAAATTCCTTTTTTCTTTAAACGTAAACCTTTTTTATCAAACGACCTTCGAAAGCCGTCAATGACAATGGGAACAACAACTGGTCGATGTTCTTTGATAATATGTGCTGTACCTTTTCTAACAGGTTTAAAGGATTTTGTAGTTCCTTGCGGAAATGTAATCACCCAGCCATCTGCCAGTGCTATTTTAATGTTTTCAGTATCATTTGGGTTAACTGCTTTTTTTTCTTCAACATCTTTTCCTTTGGCTCGCCATGTTCTCTCAACTGTTATTGCCCCAACATATGCCATGATCCTTGGTAAAATTCCTGCTGTCATAGTTTCTTTTGCAGCAACATAATAGATATTCATTTTGGGTTGCCACAGATATCCAAGGTTGTTGATATTATCTTGTCTGCCTTTTAAACTCGCATTAAATACGTGAAACATGGCTACCACATCTGCAAAATAGGTTTGATGATTAGATATAAAAAGAACATTCGTATCTGGCAATGTCTTGATGATTTCTGAACCATCAATTTGCAATTCATTAAAGCCATGATACCGTCGGTAGGTCAAAGAACCGAAAATTCGAATTAACCATTTTTTGATAAAAAGTATATGACCAAAAGGATTTCTCTTAAATAATCCCATAATTTATTTTTAATTAGGACTACAATATTACAAAAAACTTAACGTTTACAAAACCTTCTTCAAGGTTTCTTTTAGTTCGCTTAACATCATGGCAGTTGCACCCCAAACAACATGATTTTGAATCTGAAATGCTGGGACCTCAATATCAACAGAATACGATGTCGACATCTTGTGATTCACAACAAAATCTTCGTTCAAAAAATCTTTTAAAGGAAGTTCTATAATTCCAGCAACTTCTTCTGGATCTGGCAAAAAAACTAATTCATCTTCAGAAAATCCCAAAAAAGGGTAGACCATAAAGTTACTTGGCGGTATATATATTTCTGTAAAGGGCCGAATTACTTTAATTTTATGTCTCAAAACACCAACTTCTTCTTCGGTTTCTCGTAATGCTGTTTCTTGAAAATTCAAATCATACAGTTCTACTTTGCCACCAGGAAAAGCAATTTGCGCAGAATGAACACCTTTGTAGGAATTTCGTTTAATCAAAACTAAATGTGTTTTTTTATTTTTTGGATAAAAAAGCATCATAACCGCCGCTTTTTTCGGATTTATAGCTTCAAAGTTCATAACTTTAACTAATTCGGCTCGTTCTGGTGGCGACATCATTTCGTGTGCTAAATCACCAAGAAGAGTTTCTTGTTCAATTTTTGGAATATGAGTTATAAAATCTTGAAAATCCATAATCAAAAGGTTAAATTTGCAGTATTAAAAATGTATTTCAACTATTATCAATGTATTCGAAACAAGAAAATCAACAACTAAAACAAGAATTCTGGATTACTTTCGCAGAAAAATATCCAAGAAAATGGATTTTGTATGATACAAAAATAAAGGATTTTTCTTTTAAATTCTATGTTGATAACAAAAAAGCACAAGTTTCGATTGATATTGAACCTCGAAACAACGAAAAACGACTCGCTTATTTCGAAAAATTAGAATGTTTAAAAAATATTTTAGAAACCGAATTCCTCAAAGATTTAGTTTTCGAAAAGAATTTCCCACTCGAAAACGGAAAAATAATTAGTAGAATTTGGATTGAAAAAAATCAAATTACCGTGAGTAATCGAAGTAATTGGAATGAAATTTATGCCTTTTTTAACTACAACATGAATCAATTTGAGTTGTTTTTTGCCGATTATGATGAGAACATCAAAGATATTTGAATGATAAACTGTTTTTTAATATAAAATAAAAAAATATAGGCAACTTACAACTGTAAGTGACTATAAATAAAAAAATATAGGCAACTTACAACTGTAAGTGACTGTAAAATAAAAAAATATAGGCAGGTACCTACTGTACTATCTTATAAAATAAAAAAAATAAATATATACTCCTGTAGCATTTAATGCAAAATAAAATTATTCAAACTTTGCAGTAAACCCCAAATAAAAACTGCGACCAACGGCTGGAATAATACCTGGTCCAGGATATTCGTCCGTTCTACGAGTAAAGTATTGTTTATCTGCGAGATTATTAGCTCCGAATTTCAACGCAAATTTCCCAAAATTATAACTTCCTGACCAATCCAAAACCGTATAGGCTGGAATGTAACCTGCAATTGGATCATCGCTTGTTGCAACGTTTGAGGCATCGCCAAAAGCATCGCCAACATAATTTGCCTGAAAAGTGGTAGAAAACTTTTGAGTATTAAAAATTAAACCTGCTCGGTTGATGATTTTAGCTGCGGCTTCGACACGTTTTCCTTTGAAATCGCCAGTTGTGTATTTCGCATCGATATAAGCATAGGAATTAAAAATGCTTAATCCATAAGTAGATTGATGGTTTAAATATTTCAATAAATTAAATTCAACATAACTTTCAATGCCTTTATGAACACTGTTAGCAATGTTTTTTCGCACCGAAATATAATCCCCAGTTATTGGGTCAACCTCAAGTGTTACACCAATTCGCTGGTTGTATGCCATATAAAATCCTCCAATATCGAAGTTCAAGAAATTGCGAATTGTGCCACGAAAACCCAAATCTGCATTGAAACCTTTACTGTCTTTTAGATTCTTATCAATTTTAGACACAATTCCAAATGGTTCGAGTTGGCTGTAATCAATTGGGCGAAAGGCTTGACTGAAATTAGCGTAAATGCTTGTGTTTCTGTTAGGTTTCCATTCGGTTCCAATGCCAAATAATGCAAAAGTTCTTGTTCTGGATTCGTTTGAAATTAAAATATCGCCATCGACTTCTTTTTTGCCTTTTGCAGTGCTTTTTAAATATTCAAATCGAAAACCTGGAGTAATTGTGAAATTTTTTGTGATTTTAAAAATATTTTCGGCAAACGGGGCAATATTGGTGGTTGTAAAATCTAAATCATAACCCCAATCGCCCGAAATTGAAATATCAAAATCAGATTTTGTTGTGCCTTCGCCGCCACCCTGACGTTTAAACCAAGCATAAGATTGACGAATTCCTGTTGCAAAAGTTGAATTTTGTTTGCCCAGATTATAGTTTTGAGAATAGCGAATTTCAGTAGTAGAATTATTCATTTTTTCAATACCAACTTCTCGTGGAACAAATTCTGAAGTTATAGGATCAATGTTGTCGGTTGCTGCTGCTCCACCATCTTCATTGCGCCAGACTAGTGATCTTGAACTAAATAGAAAACTAGTTTTGAGTGAAATGGCACTATTTTCAGAAGGCGTTATATTAGCGAAAGCGGTCAAAATATTCCACGGACTACGTATCCAGTTTCGAGCTCGAGTTGAGGTTTGTGGATTTGCAACAAACAAACTATCTGTCAATCCGCCAGGCATTTTTATTTTGTTTCGCAAAAGCGAATATTCAATCCCGAAATTTATTTTATCAGAATGATTGTATTGCAATTTTGCAAATCCAGAAATTTGAGTTTGCTCGGAATTTGGGCGATATCCATCGATATTTCGATATTGCAAGAAACTGTAAAATGATAATTTTTTGTAATTTCCACCAACCGAATTAAAAGAATTGAATAAGCCATAACTGCCAATTGTTTGGGAAGTTATCAACTCGAATGGTTTGTTTTTTGGAGTATCTTTGGTAACATAATTTACTAAACCGCCAAACTGCGAGCCGAACTGCAACGATGCTGCGCCACGAACCATTTCTATGCGTGAAACTGCTTCCATTGGAGGCAAATAATAGGCTTCGTTATACCCATAAATGTCTGCAGAAACGTTGTACCCGTTTTGTCTGGTGTTCATTTCGACACTTTGGGTTGGGTTCAAGCCACGAGTGGCTATTCCGTTGGCAGTGAAACCACTACTTTCTGTTTCGACGATATTTAAACCCGGAATTCTTCCTAGAATTTGTCGTGTATTATTGACTGATTTATTGGCATCGAGTGAATCAACCAGAATGATTTCGTTCTTTTTTCCAGCATAAATAATTCCGTCTTTCGAGTCGGATAAATGCCCGATTCCGTTTACGGTTTTGAAACCTTTTATGACGATTTCGTTTAATTTAGTAGTGTCTTTTATTTGTGAATTTGACAATTGAGAAATGAAAAATATTGATACAACGAGAATTGTTTTTTTGAGTAACATATATGAGTATAAATTTTATTTTCGGTAATGATCGGTCAAGGTGTTGATGAATTTTTCGATTTGAAGTTCTTCTTTTTCGGTTAAACCTAAATTTCCAAGTTCAGTAGTATTTACATTTTGATTGTATTCCGGAGGATCAAACTCTCCAGTATTCAAATCACGAACATTATAAAAATGAATGGCTTCTTTGAGCGTTGCAATCGAACCATTGTGATAATAAGGCGCCGAAATGGCAGCATTTCGCAGACTTGGAACTTTAAATTTTCCGTTGTGTTGCGGTTGGTTTTTAATAAATCCAATACCTAAATCGATATATGCATTTCCAGCAATATTTGATGGTTGATTGTAAAATGGATTCGAATTATTCCGTGGAATTCCGAGATTATCATAGCTAAAATCAGTAAATAATACTTTTCCAGTATTTGGGTCAGGCTCTAAAACATGACATTGAGCACATTTTCCTTTTCCTTGAAATAATTTCAAACCTTGTTTTTCATCTTCTGTAAATTGAACTAATTGCTTGGAATAATAATCAAATTTAGACGTGAATGAATTGACTTCTCTAGAGGTTTGAAATTTTGTAACAGCATCTGCTACTGCCGAAAAAATATCTGAATCAGAAGTTTGATTGCCATAAATTTTTTGAATTTCAGAGAAATAATTAGAATTTTTAATTTTAATTACTACGTTTTCAATCGAGCCATTATTCATTTCTGAACTGCCAATAAACGGATGAATCAATTGTTCTTGAAGGTTTGGCGAACGACCGTCGTAGAAAAAACCACCAATATAGGTTTCGTCTGTTGAGTTATAAAATTGAGTAGGAGCAAAGACGTTGTACGATAAATTCGGTGCATTTCTGTTAGAAAAATTGTTTCCATTTGCACCAACCGAAATGGCTTGATTTTGAGAATCGCTGAAACCTTTTTCTGGCGCATGACAACTTGCACAAGCTTGACCAATAGGGTTTGATAGGTTTTTATCGAAAAATATTTGTTTACCAAGAGCAATTTTGGCATCAGGAATGTTTTCATATTCTTGGGCATCGTCGGAACAACTTGTTATAAATAAATTTAAAAAAACGATCGAAGGCAAAACTAATTTTCTCATTTATTTAGAATAATTAAAAATAATATGCAAATATAAAAAGTAGATTTTAATTCGCAAATTTATTTAGACTAAATATGAATAATAAATTTTGAATATTTATTTTTATTGATATTCAAAGAAAAAAGAACCTTATATTTTACATATAAAATCTCCAATATTTTTTGTAAATTTGCACTCAAAATAAAGATTAAAAAAATGTTAGATAGATTGCAAATAGTAAAACAGCGTTTCGACGAAATTTCGGACTTGATTATACAGCCTGATGTTATTATGGATCAAAAACGATATGTGCTTTTGAATCAAGAATATAAAAATTTAAAGGCATTAAAGGAGAAGCGTGACGAATATGTAATTTTGATGGCAAATATCGATGAGGCTAACGAAATTATTTCGGATAATTCTGATTCAGACATGACCGAAATGGCTAAAATGCAATTAGATGAAGCTAAAGAGCGCTTACCAGAGTTAGAGGAAGAAATAAAATTTATGCTTATCCCTAAAGATGCCGAAGACGCCAAAAATGTCATGGTAGAAATTCGTGCAGGAACAGGTGGTGACGAAGCTAGTATTTTTGCAGGAGATTTATTCCGAATGTACACGAAATATTGCGAAAATCGCGGTTGGAGAACCTCGGTTGTGGACATGAATGAAGGAACTTCTGGAGGATTTAAAGAAGTAATTTTTGAGGTTACGGGTGAGGATGTTTATGGAACTCTAAAATTTGAAGCTGGTGTTCATCGTGTGCAACGTGTTCCTCAAACCGAAACACAAGGGCGAGTACATACATCTGCAGCAACTGTGATGGTTTTGCCAGAGGCAGAGGAGTTTGATGTTCAGATAGATATGAATGATGTTCGAGTCGATTTTTTCTGCTCGTCGGGTCCTGGTGGACAATCGGTAAATACTACCAAATCGGCAGTGCGGTTAACGCATATTCCAACTGGTTTGGTGGCGCAATGTCAAGACCAAAAATCGCAACACAAGAACAAAGATAA
>JAYWEG010000113.1:0-12556 GCA_043779445.1 Bacteroidota bacterium | reverse complement strand
TTCAAAAATAGCATCGTTTGGAATTGCCAATCCGTATTTTCTAATGGGCAACTTTTCCAAAATGTACATCAGATATTAACAATATTTTTTTTTCTTCCCAAAAAATTACACCAAAATGATGTAAAGTAAAGGATTGATTGTGTATTTTAATTATCATATTCATTTACTTCATATAACTAACCGTCATTTTCGAAATTCGATCTGCTAAAGTTTCACTGGTTAATTTTTCACGCAAACGGTCAGTAATTATAGGAAAACTAAACGGCGTTGGTTTTTCGCATTTTTTCCAAACAACTTCCTGTAAACTAATTCTTTCTAATGATTGTAAAAGCCGTCCTTCTTCTAACTGATGTTCGAATGTTTCGGTAAAAGCTTGTTGCAACAATAAATTATTGGGTTCATAATCTCTGAAAACGTCGAATAACAATTGCGAACCGCTTTGCAAATGCTTTGTTTTGACTGGTTTTCCTGGCATTCCTGTAAATACTAAACCTGCAATTACGGCAATATCTCTGAATTTCCTTCGTGCCATTTCAGTAGCATTCAAACTTTGCTGTAAATCATGATGAATAAATTCTGACGAAAACAAATTATTATCAAACACCGATTGCATGTCGAGTTCTTGATCCGAAAGCAACTCAAATCCGTAGTCATTGTAAGCTAAAGTAAACGATATGGGAGATAACAAACTAATTCTGTACGACAAAATACTCGCCAAGGCTTCATGAACAAATCGACCTTCAAACGGGTAAAAAATAGCATGAAAACCTTCACGAGTTTTAAACGTTTCTATCAAAAATTCATTGGTATTTGGCACGATACTTTCACGTCGTTGTCTATCAAAAATGGGTTTTAATGCAACCAATTCTGTCGATAAATTTTCACTATTGGCAGCATATAACTCTTCTCGAAGCAATTCGCTCATTTGTGCAGACAAAGTCATTCTTCCTCCCATCCAACTCACGGTTTTTGAAGCTTTTTTATTATTAGCCAATCGAACCAAAACATTCATGTTTTTTATACCATAAAATTCTAGTTTTTTTCCTGCAAAAGTAAAGGTGTCACCTCGAGTCAATTTTGAAATAAACCATTCTTCGATAGAACCAATGTAGCCACCGCCGAGATATTTCACATTCAAATTGGCATCGCTCACAATTGTGCCAACTTGCATGCGGTGGTGCATTGCGATTAATCGACTATTGATTTTATATAAACCGTTTTCGTTGATTTCTACTTTTTTATATTCGTCGTACGCTTGCAAACTCTGACTTCCTTGGGTAATAAAATTCAAAATCCAGTTCCAATTTTCTTTGGTAAGATTTTGATAACAAAAGGTTTTTATTACTTCTTGATAAATCTCATCTGGGAAAAATCCATCAGAAACTGCCAAAGTATTCAAATATTGAACCAAAACATCGTAACTATTCAAATATGGAATTCTATCTTCTACAATTGTTGCTGCTGCGGCTTTTTTTAGTGCCGATGCTTCAATCAATTCCATAGCATGTGTCGCAAGAAAATAAATTACACTTTCTTTTCCTGGTTGATGACCACTTCGGCCGGCACGTTGCAAAAATCTAGCCACTCCTTTTGGTCCTCCAATTTGAATAATAGTCTCTACTGGAGCAAAATCTACGCCTAAATCTAAACTTGAGGTGCACACCACGACCTTCAATTCTTCGTTTTTTATAGCGTTTTCGACCCAAATTCTAGTTTCTCTAGCAATACTCCCATGATGCATGGCCATTTCGCCTGCAAATTCAGGATATTTTTCAAGCAATGACTGAAACCATAATTCGCATTGCGAACGTGTATTGGTGAAAATTAAAGTTGTTTTACTTTTTCTAATAATTTTCGCCACATCGCTTATCAAGTGCAAACCCATGTGACCACGCCACGGAAAGGTTTCCATTTTCTCTGGAATAATCGACCTAACCGTGATTTTTTTATTAATATTGGCTTTAATTAAAATTGAATTTTGAAATGCTTTCGAATTATTTCCTAACAAAACTTCTTGAGCTAATTCTAAGTTTCCTATCGTAGCAGAAATTCCCCAAATCCGCATTTTTGGAGCAATGGTTTTTAATCTTGACAGCGCCAATTCCATTTGTACACCACGTTTTGTGCCTAATAATTCGTGCCATTCGTCAATGACAATTGCCGTACAATTGGCAAAAGTTTTAGCATATTCTTTGGTTGCCAAAAGCAATTGCAAACTTTCTGGTGTCGTAATTAACAAATCGGGCATTTTGTTTTTTTGCTTCGTACGTTCGCCTGAAGTAGTGTCTCCAGAACGAATTCCGACGGTCATTTGAGTTCCTAAATCGGTGGCAACTCGTTCTGCAGCTTGTTTAATTTCTACTGAAAGTGCTCGTAAAGGAGTGATCCAAATGGCTTTTAGTCCTGGTTTATGTTTAGTTTTATAATCAGGATTTTCTTTAATATAATTTAAAACTACTGGAAACCAAAGTGCATAGGTTTTCCCACTACCCGTTGGTGCGTTTAGTAAACCGTTTTTGCCTTGCAAAAAAGCCGTCCAAGTTTGGGTTTGGAACGGAAATGGTTTCCAGTTTTGATTGTGGAACCATTTTTCAGCAATTTGGTAGAGTTGTTGTCTTGTCATTGGGAGGTACGAAGCAATCTTTTAATATTGTTTATTATTATATTTTTTGCCACAGATTTAGCGGATTATGCGGATTTTCAAAGATTTTTTTAATTTATTTTAATTTATTTTAATCCGTACTAATCCGCTTAATCAATGCTTAAATAATCATTGCTTTCAAATCCTCAATACTATTCGCATCCTCAATTATTTTATCCAAGCGCCAACGTAAAATTCTCGGAAAACGTGTTGCCACACCACTTTTATGTCGTTTGGAAAGTGCAATGCCTTCAAAACCAATTTCAAAAACTAATGCTGGTGTTACGCTACGAACTGGTCCAAATTTGTCCACAGTATTTTTCTTGATAAAATCATCAACTTGTCGGAATTCAGCATCGGTTAAACCAGAATAGGCTTTTGCGAAAGTAACCAGTTCACGTTCTCCTTTTTCGTTGTTTTGCCATAGAGCAAAAGTATAATCTGTAAACAAATTACTTCTTCGTCCACTGCCTCGCATGGCATAGGTCAAAACAGCATCAATGACTAAAGGTTCTAGTTTCCATTTCCACCAATCGCCTTTTTTGCGTCCGACTTGATAGGTGGAATCTTTGTGTTTTATCATTAAGCCTTCGCTTTTCATTTCTCTGGCTCTCATTCTTTCGGCAGCAACGTCTTCCCAAGAATTTAAAATTTTTCTTTCTGATAAATATAAAGCAAGATTTTTATGTTTTAAACTTTCGAAAAGATTTTCTAATAAATCTCTCCGTTCTTGATAGGGACTATTTCGAATATCAACACCATTCCATTCCAATAAATCGTAGGCTTTTAAGATTACTGGATTACTTTTTAACAAAGCCGCAGAAGTTGTCTTGCGCCCGATTCTTGTTTGTAAATCATTGAAAGTTCCGATTTCATGGTTTGGGAAAGCCAAAATTTCAGCGTCAATTACAGTTCCGTTTGGAATAATTCCCACGAAGGAATGAAATTCCGGATATTTATCGGTAACCAATTCTTCGCCACGAGACCAAACAAAAATTTCGTTTTCACGGATAATAGTTTGTGACCGAATGCCATCCCATTTGTGTTCAATAGACCAATCTTTTGGATTTCCTAGAGTATCAACCTCGCCTTCTATTGGGTATGCTAAATAAAACGGATAGGGTTTCGACAAATAATCACTACTTTTTTCATCGAGAATTAATTCCTGAAAAGTGATTTTGTTTGGATCCCAGTTTCCCATCAATTTGTAAGCCAACGTGTCTTCTTCGACATTTTCGGCTTTGGATAAGGCTCGCGTCATTAATTTTTGGCTTACCCCAATTCTGAAACTTCCTGTAATTAATTTAGTAAAAACAAAACGTTCATAATAATTTAATGCCTGCCAATTTTGTTGCAAATAGGAACGTTTTTCATCATCGGTTTTCTTTTTTAAAGCGATGATTTCTTGAAGAAATTCGGTTAAACTTTTATCGGATTGTACTTTTGTTGTTGGAATAATTAAGGCAATTGTTTCTGCCAAGTCGCCCACAATATGATAACTCTCTTCGAACAACCACATCGGAATATTTGCTAATTCATTTGCCCAAAGTCGCAACAATGTAGTATTTACTGGTCTTGGCGGACGTCGATGCGATAAAATTGCAATAGTCCAAACTTTGTCTTCGGGCGAGGCATTTTTGAAATAATCGGTTAATGCATCAACTTTGACTGTCGTTTTGTTGGAACTGTCTAATTCTTGTATAAGGTTTGCGAAGTTTCTCATTTTTTTAACCGCTAATTCGCTAATTTTAAAATTGTATTTATTTATTTTGCCACAGATTTAACAGATTATCAAGATTATCAATATTTAATATTTGTGATAATTTGTGTAATTTGTGGTTCTATTATTTCTGTCTCAACTTTTTTTTCCATTTCAGAAATTTCACCTTCAAATTGAGTTTTTTCGGTTCTTGCGTCATAGCCTAATTCTCGCAGATATTTCGCAAAAATATCAGTGTAACCGTGCGTACAAATTATTTTTTCTGCTCCAGTGGCCTTTATACTATCCAATAATGAATACCAATCGCAATGATCGCTCATTACGAAACCTTTGTCTATAGCTCGGCGTCGTCTTGCGCCTCGAAAAGCCATCCAACCACTTGCCGAACCAGTAACAAATGGCGTCATTTTTCGAATCCACGTGGTGCCATTTGCACTTGGTGGGGCAAGCACAATATTGCCTAATAAATCTTCTTTTTTGGTTTCGCGAGTAACCAAAGTTGTGGGAGGAAAATCAACTATCGACCGCAAAACATTGGTCATATTTTCGATGGCACCATGTGTGTAAATGGTTCCGTTATTAGTGTCCAAATATTTCAATAATCGTTGCGCTTTTCCCAACGAATACCCAAATAAAATTGATGTTTTTCCTTCGGCTCGGTTTTCTGACCACCAATTGTTAATATCTGTTATTACTTGGGTTTGAGGAATCCATTTAAAAGCGGGTAAACCAAAAGTACATTCTGTTATGAAAGTATTGCATTTTACCACTTCATAAGGAACTGCAATTCCATCATCTTCGGTTTTATAATCACCTGTAAATACCCAAACTTCTCCCAAGTGTTCCACTCGAATTTGCGCGCTCCCTATAATATGACCCGCAGGATGCAAAGAAAATTTCACATTATTGATAACGAATGTTTCATTCCAATCTTTTCCTGATACATTTATATGACCTAAACGATGTCTTATAATTGGAACATTTGTATGATGTGTAATGTAATTTTGGTGTCCCCAACGTGAATGGTCTGAATGTCCATGTGTTATTATCGCATTTTTAACTGGTCGCCAAGGATCAAGATACACATCTGCTTGATGGCAATAAATTCCTTTATCGTTGAATGCCAAAAGTGGAATTTTCATTTATATATGTTTCTATAAAAATAGTTTTTTAAATCTCAAACAAAGTTATTTTATAAAACTTTAACGGTTGTTATATTATTTTACAAAGACTTTATTTAATTGTATGTTAGTAGATAAAAAAATCTTAAAAATTATGATTTTAAAAACTTTATTGTAATTTTTGTAACTTATTGAAAATTATAAATTGTATTTTAGATGTATGTATTTAATTTAAAATCAAAATAATTATCAAAATCAAAAAAAAAATGAAAACCGAAACCATAAATAAAATGTTGTCAGATGAAAAAAATCATCTTGAAAAATTACATAAAATTGTAAAAGATTCTATTGATGCGGAGGAATTACTAATTCGTAATTTATCAAATCCAGAAAAAGAAAATTTGAGTTTTAGTGATAAACTTTCAGATAAAGTGGCATTTTTTGGAGGAAGTTGGAAATTTATAATTTCGTTTTTTATAGTTTTAACAATTTGGATTATTTTTAATGTTTTAGCCATTGGAGTATACAAGTTTGATCCCTATCCTTTTATTTTAATGAATTTGATTTTGTCTTGCATCGCAGCATTGCAGGCACCGATTATTATGATGAGCCAAAATCGGCAAGAAGAAAAAGATCGGAAACGTAGCGAAAATGATTATTTAATTAATCTGAAAGCCGAAATGCAAATTCGAAGTTTGAATCAGAAAATTGACCTTTTGCTGGAAGAACAAATAAAAACTTTGTTTGAAACCCAAGAAAAACAATTTGAATTACTGAAAGCTATCAATCTGAAATTAGACAAGAAAAATTAAAACTAGGAATTATGCAAGTTTTTATGAAAGTTCTGTAACAATAAATTTTATTAAAATCAATTAGTTTGTAGTGTCTAATAATCATCTGAATTTTAAAATAGATTTGGATTAAATACTACATAATGAAAAAATTAAAATTATTTATTTTAGGAATGTTTATTTTAGCCTGTAATTTTTCGTATGCTCAAATTGATGTGAATATAAACCTTGGCAAACCACCAGTTTGGGGTCCAGTTGTTACGACCGAAGAATATTATTATTTACCAGACCTCAACTCTTATTACGACATTCAACAATCTCAATTTATTTATTTGAATAATGGAGTTTGGATTCGAAATAAATCTTTGCCTCGACGTTACAGAAGTTATGATTTGAATTCAGGACATGTTGTTATTTTGACTGATTATCATGGTCGAAATCCTTATAAAAACTTTAAAATTCATAAACTAAAATATTATAGAGAAAAAACTAATAATAATAAAATTGAAGTTTTTGAAGAAAAACATGATAATGGCAATCATGGAAACGGAAAAGGGAAAGGCAACAAAAAAGGAAAACATGATTAATTCATGAAATATGTGAAAGATGTAAGTTTTATAAATATTTGTATAACAACAATTTAATTTATAAAATAGAAATTTGTATGGTTGTCAAAATTCACCATAACACTAATTTTATTTGAAATGATAGGCCCTATAAAAGTAAAAAAGTAAAAGATCCAAAAGTTCACCCGAACTTAGAAAGCGAACTGGCAAAGCAAAGTAAAAAATAGTAGACAATCACAACAAACAGCAAGGCATCATGAGGCCTCAGCAACGCAGCAAAACGAGGCAGTAAAACATCAGGCGGCAGAAAACAGTACCATGCCTTGCGCAGGCAACACCAAGGCTAAAGGCCAAACAAAATTAGCAAAAAAGCACAAAAGGAAAATTAAAAAAAGCATTCGGTAATAGTATAAGGATTTGATTTTTTGGTTAATTTTTAATTCTTAAAAAGCATCAAAATTTCTTTTGGTGCTTTTTTACTTTAAAATATAAAAAATGAAAACAGAATCTGAACTCAACGAAAATATTCTTAAAATAACTATGACTATTCGAAACGAATTTCCAGAATTAATGAAATTTTTGAACGAAATGCCAATCACAATCCCCAGTGAAGTTTCGCCTGAAATTAATAATAAAATACTACAAGAATATTATAATTCACTGGAAACACTTTTGCGAAAATATGCACCTAATCATTCTCTATTTTTTAATAATTTATAAAAAAAAACATCATGCAACATCCTAAAAAATTAGCCGTATATTTAGATCATTCACAAGCAATATTATTTAATTTCGGAATTTCGGCTATCGAATTTATTAAGATAGAATCTGAGATTAATCATCAAATAAATAAAGGCGAAAGTCATTTGCATAATAAAGAACAACACTTACAACACAAATATTATCAAAAAATTGGGGAAGCCATGCTAGATTTCGATTCGGTTTTGCTTTTTGGTCCAACGGATGCTAAAACCGAATTGTTTAATTATTTGTGTGAAATAAATAAGTTTGGAAAAATTTCAATTAAAGTAAAAGCATCGGATAAATTAACTGAAAACCAACAATTAGAATTTGTAAACGATTATTTTTCTGAATTAAAATGAACAAAACCTATCTAAATATCGAACGAAAATTTGAACTATTAACCGAATTTGCAACTAAAATTTTAGGAAATTCAATTAGTTTTTTATTGGCGTTTTGTTTGGTGATTTTTTGGTGGATTAATGACTTGTACTCGAATGCGAAAATTCATCAAATAATTGGCGATATCATTTTTGGAACCACATTTCTGAGTTTATTTATTATACAAAAATCATTCAATATTTATTCAGCACATATACACTTGAAAATGAATGAGTTAATTTCGTCTCACGAACCAGCAAACAATGCTGTTATGGATATGAGTCAAAAAACTGAAAAAGAAATTCGGAAAATGACAAACGTTTATATCGAAACCGACGATTCATTGGATAAAGAATTGGATAATGCTTTGAAAGAAATTAATATCGAAAACCAAATTTAAAACTACGAATATTGTAACATTTAGTAAAAATTGTATAAATAAGTTGGAATAGATTATTATCAACTTTGTATAGTCTAGAAAATAACTTCTAGAAATTAAAATATACAAACATGAATACAACGGAATTAAATGGCGATTGGGAAATCCAAAAAGCAAAACTTAAACAACGATTTGCAGATTTAACAGATAATGATTTGATGTATCTTGAAGGAAAAAAAGATGAAATGTTAGGAAAACTTCAAGTGAAATTGGGTAAAACTAAGGATGAATTACGAAAAATTTTAGACAAGATATAAATTATAAAAATTCAATAACAACTAATAATCTTAAATTTTAAATTATGAAAAAGTCAATTTTTATGCTAGCAATTCTAGCTGGAACATTTTTTACAAGTTGCAAAAACAATGCTGAAAAAGAGGCAGACGCAATAGAGGACGTTACTGATGCAAAAGACGATTTGAACAAAGTTCAAAACGATGTTAATAAAGATGCCATGACAAAAGCCAACGATGTAGAATGGCAAACCTATAAAAAAGAAGCAAATAAAACCATTGCAGAAAACGAAACTCGAATTACTGAGTTGCAAACGGCAATGAAAAAGCCAGGTAAAACTTTCGATGATAATTACAAAAAAAGTATTGATGTATTAGTGGAAAAAAACACTGCTTTGAAAACCAAAATTGGTGATTACGAAAATAATCAAACCGATTGGGATACTTTCAAAAGGGAGTTTGATTCGGACATGACTGGACTCGGACAAGCATTTAAAGACTTGACAGTCAACAATAAAAAGTAATTTTTGTTATCCTAAGAGCAATCGAAGGGAAACATTTACGAGGAGCGAGATTAATTTCTCGCTTTTTTTATGGAAACTTTTAAGTGTGAATATTATAACTTTTCACAAAAGTTATATAACACATAAACTTTCAAATATAACAATCTTTGTATCATAATAATAATAATAATGTTACTAACTAAAAAAAAAATGAAAAATTTAAAAATAATAATTACAATTACTTTTTTAATTGGCATTTCGCAAGTATCGTTTTCACAAACTTCTAATGATAGTAGTTCGTTTAAATTTGGATTAAAAGGAGGTGTAAATTTCTCGAATCTTTATACACAAAACGTAGAAACCAATAATGTTTTAACTGGTTTTAATGCGGGAATCTTTGCAAAAATTCCAATAACGGAATCATTGGCAATTCAACCAGAGTTATTATACACAACCAAAGGTGCAAAACTAACTTATAACAATTATTTTGTAAACGGGACAGCAAAATTCAACTTAAATTATATTGAATTACCAGTTTTGTTAGTTGTTAATCTTACTGAAAATTTCAATCTTCATGGAGGAGTTTATGTTGCTTATTTAGTTGACGGAAAAGCTAGTAACGACTCTCAAGGCACTTTATTCGACATTCAAAATAATCTAAAAAACGAAGACTATAACAAGTTCGATACTGGTCTAGCAATTGGTGTGGGTTATGATGCCGATCAATTCGGATTTGGAGTACGATATAATTATGGACTTCAAAAAGTGGGTAAAGAAAGAAGTTTTCTTGGTACCAATTATACTTTTCCTGACGGAAAAAACAGTGTAATCAATCTTTATGTTTCTTATTCAATTTTATAAATTTTAAAAACAAATATTATGGGCAATTTATTGTATGCAATCGCAGTTATTTTAATTATTTTTTGGGCTATTGGGTTCTTTGCGTATAGCGCGGGAGCAGTCATTCACATCTTACTTGTAATTGCAGTTGTTGCAATTCTTTTAAGATTAATTCAGGGAAAAAGTATTTAAATCAATTTATTAAAAATTAACAAATAGAAATTATGGAATCAGGAAAAGCAGCAGCGGGCGTTTTATTAGGAGTTGGAATTGGCGCATTATTGGGTGTTTTGTTTGCACCAGCTAAAGGATCTAAAACAAGACAACGAATTATGGACAAAGGGCAGGATTATGCCGATGATCTCAAAGGAAAATTTGACGACTTGTACCAAGATGTTTCAGACAAATACGATAGTTTTTTGGAAGAAGCCAAATCAGCTGTATCAGCAAAATAATCATTCTTGTAAATAAAAATAATGGAAAATTCTACAACAACCATAGAGAAATTGATTGAAAAAGCAGAAATTTATAGCAAAACTACGCTTGAATTATGCAAGTATAAAGCGGTTTCTAAATCGGCAGATATTTTTTCGAATGTGGCTGTCAAAATGGTAATTATTCTTGTTGTTGTGTTATTTCTATTGTTATTGAATGTTGGTTTGGCTCTTTGGGTTGGTCAAGAATTAGGAGAAATTTACTATGGTTTTTTTGTAATTGCTTTTGGATATTTATTTTTAGCATTGTTATTGTATATTTTCAGAGAAGAATGGATTAAAACACCAGTAAGCAACTTCATTATTGATAAAATGAAAAACGAAAATGTATTATGAAGCAATCAACATTACAAATCGAACTCGAAACTAAAATTGCATTTTTAAAATTAAAACAAGAACAAGATTTTGATACATTGCGAAACCAGTATTTTGAAACGATAGATAGTATCAAACCATTAAATCTCATTAAATCTGCAACAAGAGAATTTATTACCTCACCAAGTTTAAAGTCTAATTTAATTAATGGTGCAATTAGTTTGGGTACTACTTATTTGTCTAAAAATTTGATGAATGAAAATTCTGCAAATCCAGTAAAAAGGGTTTTAGGAAAAGTTTTAAAATTTGCAATAAAAAATTTTATTGGAAAGAAATCAATGAAAATCTAGTGATATAAATTGAAGTGATTTTTTTCAATAATCAAAAAACCGATTCGAAAGTTTCGGTTTTTTTTTGGTTTAAAAACTAACGATAATCTACCAAAACAGGTTTGGAAATTTCGAATCCTTGCAACCCAAAATCAGATGTAGAAATTGAATTGGTTTTGAAAACCGAATTGCCGTCGGGGATATTCGGATAGAACGAAATCGAGAACTGAAACGAACTGAAAACCAAGTAATCATTACTCAAAATAACGCCTAAACCAATCTGAGAATATAATTTGCTACGACTAAAACCCGTTTCTTGGTTGCCTAACATTCCAGCAGTATAACTCAAATAGGGATTTAATCGAAAACCTAAAACTTTCCAAGGCGAATAGCTTTGAGTTTGAAAGGTCACTAACAATTTTTTGGTTCCAAACAAAGTTTCGCTATTAAAGCCAGTAATTCCTGTCGAACCATTTAGTGTTAATTTATCGGCATTGGCTTGTAATCTGTTATTGCCAATTATCACTTGTGGTTTTATAAACTGACGCACTTTCCATTTTCCAATTTCTTGAATATTGGTGAAATAAACCAGTTTCAAACTGCTGGTACTTTGATTGGTTTTTCCAGCATTTACGAAAGTGCCATATTCAATATTACCACTCAGATATCCAAACTCGAAATAACTACCAATAGCAATTCTCCCGCCGGCATAAAACTGAAATTCGTTGTATTTTTTTTGATA
This sequence comes from Bacteroidota bacterium, assembly GCA_043779445.1. Taxonomy (GTDB): domain Bacteria; phylum Bacteroidota; class Bacteroidia; order Flavobacteriales; family Flavobacteriaceae; genus Flavobacterium. Next base: position 700 of record JAYWEG010000113.1, on the reverse strand, counting down.
ACCAGTCGTCAAATTATACACAAATCCCGAGGCCACATCTTCTGTGACATTAAAATTAAAAATATATTTGTCTTGCGTAAATTTTCTCGATGAAATTCCCAAACCAATTAAATATAATTTTTCTGAATCATAAATTGATAAACTATCTTTGTTGACAAATGGTTTTTCGATAAAATTTTTATTAAAATATCTAACACTGGCAATAAAATTAGTTGCCCGATTAAACTCTGAATTCCCTTTAAAAATCTGATAGGAATGTCCTGCCCAATAATCTTGAAAATTGTATTTTATATTTTGAATTTCTAGAACTTGATTTTGATTTAATGACAATGTTGTATTCAAATTTTGACCTAAGTAAATTCCCGCAGCCCAACGTGCATAGGGAGAAAAAAATGGTCTTTCGACATCGATTGATTTCGAATAATTATTATCAAAATCAATTTCATATTTCAGATTTGTACTAATGAATGTGTTCCTAATATTCGGGATCGAATAACTTGTACTAAATCCGTTTTGACTATTAGTTAAACTTTTAGAATACGAATTAGAAAATTCATGACCCAAACCAAGAAAATTTCTTTCGGTTAATGAAAAATTCGATTTTGATGTCGAACTCGAAAAATCTGGAATCAAACTCCATGAATCTAGAACCCGAATGGACACATCGACAGAATCTTGCGAAACCAATTTAATTTGCGAC
>JAYWEG010000112.1:0-4994 GCA_043779445.1 Bacteroidota bacterium | reverse complement strand
CCCGTTTTCAATGTCATTAAATTCGATTTATCTGCCGCTTCAAATTTTTCTTTTGAGCCATAAAACCACCAAGTTGTATTAAAAAATAATCTTTTTGGTTGCCAAACTTGAACCGTTTGCAATTGTTCTGGAAAAGCATTTGCATCGTTTACTTTGTCAAAAGCCTCGAAACTCAAAATAGCAGAAGAAGTGTGATGTCCATGCGTGGTTCCTGGGGTGAGATGACTAAATCTATTGATAATCACATCGGGTTGAAAACGTCTGATGTTGTAAACAATATCGCTCAAAACTTGGTTTTTATCCCAAATTGTTAAGGTTTCTTCTGGGTTTTTAGAAAATCCAAAATCATTCGCACGAGAAAAAAATTGTTCTCCACCATCTATTTTTCTGGCTTCGATGAGTTCTTGCGTTCGAATGTCACCCAATAATTCACGAAGTTCAGGACCAATAAGATTTTGTCCTCCATCGCCACGGGTCAGAGATAAATAACCTGTTCGAGCTTTTTTTTCGTTAGATAAATACGATATTAGTCGAGTGTTTTCGTCGTCTGGATGTGCTGCAATGTAAAGAACAGAACCTAAAAAATTGAGTTTTTGAATTTTATTAAAAATTTCAACAGCATTAAGTTTTGGAGGTTGTTGCGCTTTTGAAGAAAATCCTAAAAATAGTATTGTAAGAAATAGAATTGTTTTTTGCATTTGGCATTTTTTAAATTACAAATATAGAGTTTTGAATTTTTAAAAATTCTTAAGAAAATCATATACTTTTTCAGTTGGAAGCCCTACAACATTACTATAGGAACCATCGATTTTTGTGATGCCTATCAACCCAATCCATTCCTGAATTCCATAAGCTCCAGCTTTATCAAATGGTTTGTAGTGCTCTAAGTAATAATGTATTTCTGTATCTTTTAATACTTTGAAAGTTACTTTAGTTTCATCAAAAATTGTTTTTCTAAAATCTTTGGTGGCAAAACAAACCGACGTAAAAACTTGATGCGTTGCACCAGAAATAGATTTCAATATTTCAAAAGCATCGTTATAATCTTTTGGTTTTCCTAATGCTTTACCATTTAGCCAAACCAATGTATCACTTGTGATTACAATTTCATTTTCGGCAATTTCGCCATCAAATGCTAACGATTTTAGTTCTGCTAAATAATTTGTAATTTCTGCTACTTGTAAATTTTCGGGATAAATTTCGTCGATTTCTTTTATACGAATTTCGAAATCTAAATCTAAATCTTTAAAAAATTGTTGGCGTCTCGGTGAACCCGAAGCAAGAATGATCTTATATTGTTTGAGTTTATCTTTAAGCATTATTTTTGATTGTAAATGAAATTAAAGCAATTGAAATAATTCCGAAAAATAAAATTATTTTAAGAATCAAACTCAAATGTTTAAAATCTTGTTTTGTTTTGGCGAACCAAATTTTAGTTGTAAAATAAATTAATGGGGCAATAATCGTTAACATTCCAAATAAGGTACAAATCAATAAATTGTTTTTAAAAAAATAAACATAGATATAATTAGCAACTAAAACAACTGGAATAATACTAAAAATCGAAACTAATTTAGATGTTTTGGCTGTTCCTAAAACAATAGGTAAGGTATTCATTGATTGAGATTTATCGCCAATTTCATCTTCTAAATCTTTTACTATTTCGCGAAGGAAATTAATCATGAATGCAAAAATTGCATAATCTAATAGAATTCCAAATAAAACGGCCATAGCGGGTTTATTTTCTGGATCAATCGAGGGAAACATATCAAACAAAGCAATAATGATGATACTAAAAGAAAGCACAAAAGCCACAATTATGTTTCCTACTAGCAAAGTTTGTTTGAGATTTGTAGCATAAAAATATAAAAGTGAGGCTAGTACAATAAAAACGGTCGCAAAACTTGGTCTTAAAATCACATTTGACAAATAAAAACCAATACAAACACCAATAATTGTGAAGCCAACATACAAATTATAAGCAAAAGATTCCGAAATTGAGACACCAACAATCCTTGTTTCGGGGTTATTTATTTCGTCGGTTTCTTGATCAAAAATATCATTGATGATGTAGCCTCCAGCTGCTATGCAAAGTGTAGATAATACTAAAAGGCAAAATTGCCAATTGTCCAATGCCAAACTAACATTTTGATTTTTTAGGAATACAAATCGAATAATGAATTGCAATAGTGCAAGCATCAAGAGATTTTGAATTCGGATTATTTTTAAGAATTTCATTTTATGAATTATGAGTTATGAGTTATGAATTATGAGTTATGAATTTTTGAATAACGATTTGTAAATTAAGAAATACAATATTTGAACTATACTTTTTAAAATACAACTGACAACTGACAACATACAACTTACAACTCATAACTAATTAATCATGTTTACCATTATAGTACAAATGCCATTTTCCTTGCACTTTCATTACTTGTTCGATTACATCGCGAACGGCACCACGACCGCCATTGATGTGCGAAATATAGTTAGAAATTGCTTTGATTTCTGGTGATGCATCTTGCGGACATGTTGGTAAACCAACGAGTTGCATCACATGATAATCCGGAATATCGTCGCCCATATACAAGACGTTTTCGGATAATAAATTGTATTTTTTTAGATACTCGTTATACGTTTCAACTTTGTTTGTAGAAGCCAAATAAATGTCTTTTATACCCAAATTTTGCAACCGAATGCGAACTCCAGCGTTGTTTCCGCCCGAAATAATACACACATTGTACCCACTTTCTAATGCGGCTTTCATGGCAAAACCATCACGAATATTCATGATTCGTAACATTTCACCCGTTTCTGAAACATGAACTGAACTGTCTGTGAGCACTCCATCGACATCAAAAATAAACGTTGTGATGTGGTTCATGATTTCTTTATAACTTTTTGCCATCGTCAATAATTGATTTTGTTAGTATTTTATATATTTCTTTTTGATTTTCATCAGATAAAAATGCCAAATGTGAATTGATTGTTTCGGAATCATGGCGCATTGCTGGTCCCGTTTGTGCTTCTTTCGGCGAAAGCATTTTAATTTTATTTGCAGTTTCTAAAATCAATGGTTTTAGAATTTCGAAATCAACGTTGTTTGTTTTGCAAATTTCGTTGCCAATTTGATATAAATGATTCACAAAATTACAAACAAAAACAGCCGAAACATGTAATGATTTTCGTTGCTCGGAGTTAATTTTGTAGATTTTATTAGAAATTGTTGTTGCAATTTTTTTCAGAATTTCAAAATCAGATTCGTTTTGGGCTTCTAAACAAATTGGTATTTCAGTGAAATTTACTTCTTTGTTTTTCGAAAATGTTTGTAAAGGATAGAAAACACTTTGGCGGTTTTTATCATTTAAATTATCTAAAGAAACTGCTCCGGATGTATGCGCTACTAATTGATTTTGAAACGGAATTTTATTGGAAACCTCCACAATTGCTTGGTCAGAAACCGCTATAATGATAAGGTCTACTTTTTGTAAATCATCATAATTATTAATGATTTTTTGAGAATCTACAAAAGCTTTAACTTTGTTTTTGTCTCTCGAAAAAACCTGAACCAATTCGATTTCATTCGATTTTTCGAAAGCCGAAATCAAATGTTGTGCCACGTTTCCTGAACCAATTATGGAAATTGTAATCATGTGGCTAAGGTAACAAAAAAAAAGGTTTGCCTCCCAACAAACCTTTTTCAAAAAAAACTAACTTAAAAACAACATTCCTAAAACTTATAACTCAATCCTAAATTGATTTGAGTTAAATCAAAACCAAAATCAAAATTAGTATTTGAGGAGCCACCGCCACTACCACTGGTATTGCTAAATCCAATTTGCCCAAAAGTAGCATCAATATTGAAATGATTTGACAAAAAGTAACTAACACCTGGCTTGATACCCAATCCAAAAGTTGTCACACTACCACCGCCACCGCCAGAACTTTGTGAAGCAAATTCCAATCCTGCTTGTCCAAAAAGTGAAAATTGAGACTTTGGTGTCCAATAATATCGTCCAAACAAACCAGCTAAAAAAGTACTATTACTTGTAGAATCACCTATTGCGGGTTTTGAACTTGTTGATTTGAAACCAATAGCTATTCCGATCGCCATTTTATCACCAATAAAATATCCGACACTTGGTACAAAACCAAAAGTTGATTCTTTCGCATCTCCTTGACCTTTAGAAGAAAATCCGAATTGCCCAGACACAAAAATATTTCCTTTTGTATATCCCATTGAACTGCTTGAATAGGAATAATTGCTAGTGTTATTAACTGATTTATTTTTTTGTGACCAAGATGCAAAAATTGTGAAAAATAATACTGCTGATAAAAATACTTCTCTCATTTTAATTTGATTTTTAATTGTTGTTTTCATTTACTATAATATTTTTTTTAGTTTGTGTTTAGATTGAATACAAAGTTTTTGTTTTTATTTAAACCTCTGCATCTATTTATTTTACAAAACTATTACATAACATAATATGTGTCAATCAACCTTTTGTACACTTTTTTAGTATACTACAACAATAAAATGCCACTAGGTTTTATTTAAAGTGGCATTTTTGATTTGATACACAACATGTACTATTTTGTAACCGTTGTAGTCGTTGGGGCATAAATACCAAAGGTTATGGCTGTTAATAATCCATTTATGAAAGTATGTTTTGTTTCTACAGTATAGTTTGTAGAACCTGCGGCCATTTCTTTTGGATCAGATTGTTTACCAAGAATTAGTCCGTGAACATAATAGGTATTGTTTTTGACAATTTTATTATCTCCTTGTGCACCTTTACCTACAACAGTTGTGTACGCATAACAAGAGGTTAATAAAAACGATACCGCTAAATAAACTGCAAAAAATTGAATAGATTTTTTCATTTGTTGTTTGATTTTAAGATTATTTTGTCAAAATTAGATGTTCCATAGACAGTTGTCAATCAACCTTTTGTACACTTTTTTTAAAAATTTTTTTTTAAATAAAAAAA
>JAYWEG010000111.1:0-5053 GCA_043779445.1 Bacteroidota bacterium | reverse complement strand
AATTCCCAAATTCTATTAATGAATTTGGGAATTTTTGTTTTGGAATTTAAATTTATAAATCAAATTTGTAAATCAAATATCTGATATCGAATTTATTTTACTTTTTCCTCGAATTTTCTTTCAACTTCATTCCAATTTATTGAATCAAAAAAAGCATTAATATATTTTCTTTTTTTGTTTTGATAATTCAAAAAATAGGCATGTTCCCAATTGTCGATTGCTAAAAGTGGCGTTCCTTTTATTTCGGCATTGCGCATTAATGGATTATCATTGTTTAAGGAATTTGTAATTTGCAATTTACCTTGTTTATCTAAAACTAACCAAGTCCAACCAGAGCCAATTTGTTTTTCGGCTTTCTCTTTAAATTGATTTGAAAATTGGTCAAAAGATCCAAAATCTTTTATCATTGCTCCAGCTAAAGTATCCTTTGGTTTGTTTGGTGTTTTTACTCCAATGGTTTCAAAATATATTTTATGATTATAAAAACCACCAGCATTTGTTCTCAAACTGTCGTTTTGCATGTCCAATTTCAAGAGAATTTCTTCTATTGAAAGTTCTGCTAAAGCAGTATTGGCTACAATTTTATTAAGATTATTTGTAAAGTTAAGATAAATTTTGCTATAATGAGTTTCAAGTGTTAAAGCATCAAAATTCGGATTTAATTCATCATATTTAAAAGGGAGTTTGTACATTTCAAAAGTTCCAGACATGGCTTTTACATCTTTTGGATCTCCAATCACAATTTTTTCGTCTGAAGATGGTAATGGAACATCTACAACTTCAATAAGTTCTTGTTTTCGACAAGATTGCAGAATCAAAAGTAGAATAAAAAGGATACTAATTTTAGATTTCATGATTATCTTTTTTTTGCAATTTCAATGATTGATTCGATGTACAATTCTTTTGCTTCGTCTATTGATAAATGACTAATTTGCATCCAAGCGTTGGTTTTAAAAGCATTTCTTAAATCAAAATTACCAGAATTTGAAATTTCGCTATTTCCAGAAGTTGCTTGTTTGTAATAGGCATAACAGCGCAATTGAACATCTTGTGGCAAATCCGATTGTGGAATTCCCAAGGCAATTTGAACGGCTTCTTCAAAACGTGTATCTAAATCTTTTTCTAACATTTATGCTTTTGTAGCAATTATTGTTCTGTTTCCCGTTGCAACATCATGGAGTTTTACGTTAATTTGTGTTCCGATCGGAAAAAACAAATCAACTCGTGATCCAAATTTAATAAATCCTGCGTCATCGCCTTGTGTAACTTGCATTCCTGCTTTTGCATAATTCACAATTCTTCTTGCTAATGCACCTGCAATTTGTCTGTAAAGTACTTCTCCAAAAACGGGATTTTCTATAACAACAGTTGTTCTTTCATTTTCTTCGCTTGCTTTTGGATGCCAAGCTACTAAAAATTTCCCTGGATGATATTTCGAAAAATTTATCTTTCCACTAGCGGCATATCTTGTGACATGAACGTTAATTGGCGACATGAAAATAGAAACCTGTAATCGTTTGTCTTTGAAATATTCTGCTTCAAAAACTTCTTCGATCACAACGACTTTACCATCAACTGGTGCGATGATTTGATTGTTGTTTGGTGTCATGGATCTGTTTGGGTTTCTAAAAAACTGAAGTACGATAATCAAGAAAAAAAGTGCTACTAATTGCACGAGCATTCTCAACCAAATGATATCAATTAGTTTGTCACAAAGTAAAATAATTACTGTAGCCAGAAATGTTGAAATTAAAATTATTTTTGCGCCTTCTTTATGAAATTTAATCATGGGATGTTATTTTATGTAAAAATATTGAATTATTTGTAAAAAAAAATATAAAAATGGTGCTACAAATATAACACTATCTAATCGATCTAGCACACCACCGTGACCAGGCATAATGGTACCAGAATCTTTTACTCCTGCAATTCGTTTAAATTTTGATTCTACTAAATCGCCAATAGACCCAAAAACACTGACTATAATTGCAATTATAATCCAGAAATATATTGGCATTTGCAAATAGTATTTTGATATTAAAATTCCTGCGATTGCAGAAAAAACAATGCCTCCAACAAATCCTTCGATGGTTTTTTTTGGGGAAATACTTTCGAATAATTTATTTTTACCTATTGATTTCCCTACAACATAAGCAAAAGTATCGTTGGTCCAAATGAGTATAAATATACTAATAATCATTTGTGGTTTATAGTCAACTCCAAAAATATTTGTTGGTATTTTTGTTAAAATAATAATCGGCAGCACAATATATCCTATTAAAAATACATATTTTGAAGTTTCATCTAATTTTATATTTTGCTGAGAAAATAAAAGATAAATGAGTTTAATAGAGACAAATAATGTACCAAAAATCAATAAGAATGATGTTACATTTGTTATTTCGAAAAAAGAAAATAGAACAAATAGTAAAGAACCAATTACTAAAGAATTAATTTTTTTTAGATTAACTAAATTGCAGAATTCTAAAATACCAACAATCAAAAAAAAACTAAAAAGCAACAAAAAACTAGTTTGTGAAAATAATGTAGCCGAAATTAATAAAATAATATAAACAATTCCTGAAAGTGATCTTTTGATATTTTCATTCATTTTATTGATCTTCTAAAAGCAATAAATATAAATTTTTCGGAGAACTACCATAGTGCAGAAAGTCTTCTTCTTTAACTTCTTCAAAATATTTTATAGTAGTGATGTTTGTTGGATAATCTGAATTGTATTTATTTTTTATTTGACGCAAACCATCACTTTTTGTTTCTAAAATTTGATTGGTAGTAGCAAAAATCACAATATTTTTTGGTAAATCGTTTGGTTTGTGCTGTTTTATTTGATTAGAACTAAAAAGAATAGAACCTTCTTCTGCAATTAGACTTTCGCAAGTTGCAAAAATAAATTTTGGATTTTTAATATTTTGATAGGTTAATTTGTTATCATCTAAAATTCCAAACAATTTTGGTTCGAAACACATGGTTTCGCATTCAAACCAATCGTTTTCTTCCAGAATATTTAAAAATTGTTCTTTAAGCTCTTCTAAATCATCGCAATAGATAAATTTTCCACCGTTTTTTTTAAAAAATGCAGTAAATTTTTCCTCAACAGAAACGGAACTTTCTTGAAATAAATTTCCATCGTTTTGATTTTCATCTGTTTCTTCTGAGGATGAACCAAATATTTTTCTAAAAAAACTCATATAAACATTCAAAATTATAGCAGAATTTCTAGCATTTTTCAAAGATAAAAAAATCTTAAGTTAAAAGTCACATTGTTTTATTATTTTATTAATAAACAATTCTTGATAACTTTTAAGAAAATGCGTTAAACTATAAATTTTATTTATTTGTTTTTGATTAGTTTTTTAGCAATAATTGTTAGCTGCTCTTTGTTATCTTCGACGAAGGTCAATCCGGCTTGTATAAGTTCTTTGATATTTTTTTTTGTTGTATTGTCCATTTCTGGCGAAGCATTTTTCAAAGATGGCATCAATCGGTGATAATTTTGATAGTTTGAACGACTCAGGGTTTCGTACATTTTTCGTAAATGATAATCCACAGTTTCGACATTCGATGAAAGTAAGATATCAATTAATGGAGTGATCCATTTTAGTTTTCCAGCGTTTTCGAAATCTTCATAATGATAGGGGTGAAGCACGGTTCCCGTTCCAACAGAAATAATTATCATATCCTTGATAGTGGGATAATTCTTTTTGTCTTTGTCTTTGGTGATATCCTCAAATGGTATTTTTCGTGCTTCGGCATAAGCACAAAGCGCAGGATTATTGGCATATACGCCTCCGTCAACGAGGATAAATTCCTGATTATAAAGCGATTTTATTTTTGCTGGCTCAAAATAGGTGGGAGCGGCAGCAGTGGCCCGACAAACATCTTTGACATAAAAATTTTCGAGTTGAGTTGTTTTGGCATCATGACTGGTAAAAAATTTTGCATGCCGTGCCTCAATGTCATAGGCGGTAATGAGTGAAGGTTTTATAAAATCTTTAATTTCGAGATTACCAAAAACAGATTCAATTTGTTTTTCGAGATTGGTTTCTGATATTTTTTCGTTAAACAATCCAAACGGATTGATGATTCTGCGCCAAATCGAAATATCAAAAATGCTATCTCCTTTTTCAGCATACAAATCGAGTGCTTCTTGCACAGAAAATTTTGCTTTGCCATTTTCGTCGGGAAATAAAATTACACTGGCCAAAATGCCACCTGTGCTTGTTCCAGCAATCAAATCGAAATAGTCACCAATTTTTGCATTTGGATGGTCATGAATCTGCAACTGTTCTTCGATAAATTTTAATATTACACACGAAATGATTCCGCGAATTCCGCCACCGTCTAGAGACAATATCCTAATTTTTTTTGGCATAAATAATCATATAAATTTAAATGGCTAAAATAATGGTTTTAAATATGGTTTGTATAACACTGTTTTGCAGATTATTGAGTTTTATTTTAGATAAACCAGCAATTTGAAATGTTTTGAGTATCACAAGATCTTGCTGGCTTTTGAGTAACCATTCTAACTCATCGTTTGTGATGGATCCAGCGGCTAAAAGCAATGCCCAACGTTCTAGTTTTGCTCTTGATAGATTGATGTATTGGTTGATGTCTTTCTCTAATTGAGGTTTAAAATCTTTTAGTTTTTCGCCTAACAAACTCAGTAAATTGTCTTTTAGTGCTTGCAATAATTTTTCGATATCCATGACTATTTATTGATTAGAGTTAACAAATTATCTTTCGATTGTTGGTCTTTTCGGACTTCGTATTGAATGAGCAAATCAAAACCTTCCAAGATTTGTTTTTTTGATTCTTCAAGAAAAATGGGTGAGAAACTTCCTTTTTCTTCCCAGCGTTTAAAAAACCCTGCTACCGAATTTTTATCTTTGTTGGTCAGCAACTGCCACATGGCAAATGTGATTTCGTTATTGGGTTTGTTTTTTTCATATTCCATCATTTTTTCCATTTCGAGAACAATTTTTTGCACTTCGATAGCATTTTTAGAATATTGTTCGGTGGATTTGTCAAT
>JAYWEG010000110.1:0-2002 GCA_043779445.1 Bacteroidota bacterium | reverse complement strand
TCGGTTTCGTTATGAATTCCTATAGCATCAAAAATTTTACCTTTGTAGAAATGTCCTGATCTTATTTTTTTTAGTTCCTTGAAATCACTAAGTTGACGAACTTTCGAGTCTTGCTCTAATTTAGTTTTAGAACTTTCTGATTCTGCTCTTTTTTTTGCCATAGTTGATTCTTCTGCTAGCATTTCGGCATTATTTTTTTCTAAATTATTTCCAAGATTTAATGCTTTTGGTTTTTCTACAATCATTTCTTCAGATTTATAATTTTCTGATACAATTGGAGTTGGAGAACTGGCACCATTGCCACTTGGCTCATTTGTTGTTTCATAATCAGATTGAAAAACATCTTTTTTTGATGGATTAATTGCAAGTGGATTTTCTTTTTGAACAACAATAGGTTCAACATTTGCAATTATTTCTTTAGCATCTTTTGTTTTCAAAATTTTTTTTATTATGGAATCATTTACAACAACAGGATTAGTTTTGATTTCGATTTTTGTATTGGTTTTAAAAAATTGATAACCAATGGAACCAACCAAGAAAATCGATGCTGCAACTGCTATTTTTTTCCAAAGTTTATTTTCTTTTTTGAGTATTTTTTGGTCCAATTTGTTTTCGACTTTCGCCCAAACTTGATCCATAGAATCGAATTTTTTTGGTGTGACATTTTCCGCCGCATTTTTGAATTGATCAAATATTTTATCGTAATTGTCCATGACTATTTTGCTTTTTGGTAATATAAATTGTTAACTAAATCTTTCAATTTGGTTTTGGCAACGTTTAGTTGCGATTTAGATGTTCCTTCGGAAATGTTCAACATAGTTGCAATTTCTTTGTGACCATAACCTTCAATAGCAAAAAGATTAAAGATTGTTTTACATCCAGCCGGAATAAAATTCAATAAATTCAATAAATCTTCTTCTTCGAGAGATGTTTCTTCGCCTGCAAATGGTTGCGAAATGGATTTGACATCATCTAAATATAAATTAAAATTTGTGTTTTTTTTGATTGTTGCCAGGCAACGGTTCACCACAATTTTTCTGCACCAAGCTTCAAACGCTCCAAACTCTTTAAGTTGATCAATTTTTGTGAAAATAATAAAGAAAGCATCCGCCAAGGCTTCGTCAATTTCTTCTTCTTTTTTGAGGTATCGCTTGCAAGTGCGATACAATTTTGGAGCCATTTGCTCATACACTACTTGCTGGGCATCGCGGCGCATTTTCTTACATTCGATTAGTATATTTTCTGTGATCACAGGTTTCGTTTTTTATATAGAGAGAAAAAAAAGTAAAAAGGTTGGGACGATTATGAAAAAACTTAAATTTCTACACTCAATTGATAAATTGTTGTTTGCAATTCCTCTGTATCATTATCCTCGCAAAGCAAAAAATTTATTTTATTTTCAGAAACAGAAAATAATGTCAAGCCTTCGAACTTTTTATTTTCTGTAATTAGTTGTGTGAAATCAATAGCAAAAGTTTCAATGTCTATACGACCAATAATGCTACCTAGAATTTCTCCATCGTCGTAAGTTGACATTGTATCTTCTGCGGTAGCCAAAAAATAGATCTTGTTTTCTACTAAAATGGCATCTGTAAACGAAGTCTCAATATGCTGAATTTTTGGTAACGAAATCGGAATAAAAAAAATTGCTCTGGTTGGTTTTTTGTTAATAAAAATTCCATTTTTGGATTTTTCTCCATTTCCTCTATTGAAAAGATACAAATCTTCATCATAATAAAACGAACCTTCGAGATTCAAATCTTCGTTTGATATGTTTGCCGTTTCTTTGAATTTTTGATATAATTCGGAAATATTTTTATGTTTCACTTCTTGATTTTTGAGATTGAAAGTGACTTTTTTATCTCGATTTTTTGTAGATCCAGATCCAAAAATGTAGAGTTTGTTGTTGCGTAAGTTGATAGATTCAAAGTCGGGTTTGTCTTTTTTGAGTACGTTTTCGCTTGCATTCTCAAGGAGTGGATATTTTTGTAACTCTTTGGTT
>JAYWEG010000109.1:0-5077 GCA_043779445.1 Bacteroidota bacterium | reverse complement strand
AGAGGATGTTTCGCGAATTAAAATGTTATAACCAAATGGGGAATTTAATTCTGGAGATTTCCAAACCAAATCAGAAAAATTTGTTAGTTCTTTAATTTCAATTCCAACTGATATGGGAGCATTTGGTGAAAGTGCTAAATTTGCCAAAGTGGCTAAATTGGCACAGGTGACTTTTCGAAGATATTCAAAATCCATAAACTCAGGCAAATCCCCATATTTTATTCCGTTTTCTGTTCTAAGATTCTGATGTTGTTGCTCATAGTTTTCATTCATTTCACAAAAACGAATAGCCGTGAAACCATTTTGCATGAAAGGAGTATGATCACCGCCGCGCAAAAAACGATCATTTCTATACACTAAATCAATATCCAGTTGATCCACATATTGATTTGTAGTCATTTTTATGTAGCGTGCTAATTGCCTTGATGGACTATCATTATCTCGATTGGTCTGTTTTCGAGTTTTTGCTTCTTCTTCGGTTTCTAAAAATGGAATTGCCTCGCTAAAAACTCTAACGTTTGTATTGTTGCGTATTGCAGTTCCGCTAGATAAACTATTACCAATCATATCGTTATTGAGCATTGCGACAATATTCCAATTATTTGTTTTGGCAAATTCTGACAAATGTCTTGCACCATACAAACCTTGTTCTTCTCCAGTTACAGCAACAAAAACTATTGTAAACGGAAATTGTCTTTTGCACATTATTTTTGCAATTTCCATAATCGCAGCAACTCCAGAACCATCATCATTTGCCCCAGGAGCATCGATTTTGGCATCCATAACATCGGAGGCACGGGAGTCTAGATGACCACTAATAATTAAAATTCTAGAATCTTTTGGATCAGTACCAAGCAAAGTTGCCATGACATTTGCAACTTCGGTATCTTTCAAAATTCGTTTTCCATCGGCTTTAATGTTGAAATAATCTATAACAGCTGTTAATCGCCCCTGTGATTCTAAAGCGTATGTATCGAATTCTTCTTTGACCCACTTTTGAGCAGCACCAATGCCTCTTGTAGCATTTTTTGAATCACTTAAAGTATGTCTTGTTCCGAATGAAACGAGTTTTTGAATTGTTTTCTGTAAACTTTCGGATTTAACTTCAGAAACCATTTTTTTTATTTCTGGATCTAAAGTTGTTTGAGAAAACACATTTTGAGTAACAGAAAAACTTAAAAAAAAGAATAATACAGCGATAGATTTTATTGACATATAAATTATATTTTAACAAATTTAATAAAAAATCATGATTTTAATCATAAAAAACATATCGTTTTAAGATTTTAAAAATAAACTAAAACTTTGCTACATTTGCAACTTAAGAAATGATATGATACAAATAGGAAAATACAACACGTTAATCATACTTCGGGATACCAAAGTAGGAATTTTTCTTGGAAATCCAACTGAAGATCCAGAAGGAATTCATGATATTTTACTTCCAAACAAGTATGTCCCAAATGAATTCGAAATAGGAGAGGAGTTGATTGTTTTTGTGTATTTGGATCATGAGGAACGACCTGTCGCAACTACCTTGGAACCTTATGTTTTATTGAATGAATTTGCGCTTTTGAGAGTAAACTATGTCAATCAAATTGGTGCTTTTATGGATTGGGGAATGGAAAAAGATATTCTTGTTCCTTTTAAAGAACAAGCCAGACCCATGGAAAAAGGGAAACGCTATTTGGTTTATCTCTACATGGATGAAAAAACCAAACGTTTGGTTGCTTCAAGCAAAACAAATCAATTTTTAAAAAATGAAACAATTTCTGTAGAAAAAGGAGAAGAAGTAGATTTGATTGTTTCACATATTACTGAACTTGGTATTAATGTGATCATCAACGAAAAACATAAAGGTTTGCTCTATAAAGATGAAGTCTATGATGATGCAATTCGAACTGGAGACCGATTACGTGGATTTATAAAAACCATTAGAGCAGATAACAAAATCGATATTTCATTACAAATTCAAGGTTATGAAAGTATTGAACCCAATGCCGAAAAAATTCTTGAAGAACTCAAAGCTAGCAGAGGTTTTTTGCGTTTGAACGACAATTCAAATCCCGAAGACATTAAAACGGTTTTGAAGATGAGTAAAAAAACTTTCAAGAAAGCCGTTGGAGCTTTGTATAGAGAAAAATTGATTGAAATAAAAGACGATGGAATTTATTTGCTTCAATAACAAACGAATTAATTCATAAAAATTTTATGAGTAAAAGAGATTTAAAAAAATATCTGAATGAACTTACAAAAATCCAGTTAGAAGAGCATTTGGTTGAAATGTATGATAAATTCAAAGAGGTAAAAGTCTATTATGATTTTGTTTTTAATCCAAACGAAAAAAATCTCGTGAAAGATTCCAAACTCAAAATAGCTAACGAATATTTCCCGGTTCGAAGCAAAAGACCAAAAATGAGGCGTTCTGTGGCTCAAAAATTCATAAAACACTTCATTTCACTTGGTGTAGATTCGTTTATTATTGCGGATATTATGTTGTATAATATTGAAATGGCACAAATTTTATCCTCAGAAAAACCAATAACTAGCCAAGCATTCTACAAAAGTATGCTGTTATCTTTGCAACAAGCAGTGAGTTTTATGATCGAAAAAGGAATTTTATATGAATTTCAAAGTAGGGTAGAGGCAATTAGAAACGAAACCGAAAACCAAAATTGGATTAATTCCTCAGATTTTAATGCTATAATTGAACGCTTGAAATATTAATTTATTGCTAAATTATTTTTTTTTATAGATTTCAGTCTTTAGAGACTCTAAATACAATATTTTAAATAAATTTTTCCTAGAATCAAAGTCTTTTAATGTGTTTTTTAGTTGTACTTTTGCAAATTAGAAAAATAAATATGTTTCAAAACGATTTAGAAGTAGAATTAGAAGACAAAAAAGTATTGTACGACTACCAAAAAAAGGATATTGATGCCATTTTTGAACGATTAGACAATGCCCCAGAGAATCATCATTTGTTATATCAACTACCAACCGGTGGAGGAAAAACAGTAATTTTTTCGGAAATCGTTCGACGATATTTGGCTAATAATGATAAAAAAGTTGTTGTTTTAACGCATCGAATCGAACTTTGCAAACAAACCTCTAAAATGCTTAAAGGTTTTGATGTAAAAAACAAAATCATAAACAGCAAAATCAAAGAGTTGCCAGACCAAGATGAATATTCTTGTTTTGTAGCCATGGTCGAAACCCTCAAAAACCGTCTCAACGATGAACTTTTGCAAATTGACAATATTGGATTAGTTATTATTGACGAAGCACATTACAATTCCTTCAGAAAACTCTTGAGTTCTTTCAAAAATGCCTTTATTCTTGGAGTTACTGCAACCCCATTGAGTTCAAATATTAGTTTACCAATGCACGAAAACTATAGCGAATTGATAGTTGGAGATACCATTCAATCACTAATTAGCCAAGGCTTTTTGGCAAAAGCCACAACCTTTAGCTTTGATGTAGGTTTAACCTCACTGAAAGTAGGAATCAATGGCGATTATACCGTAAAATCTTCGGATGATTTATACACGAATATGGCTATGCAAGAAAAATTATTGCATGCTTACACTGAAAAATCTTTAGGTAAAAAAACTTTGATTTTTAATAACGGAATAAATACTTCGCTCTATGTTTATGAAACTTTTCGCGAAGCTGGATTCGCTATCAGACATTTGGACAACACTAACAATGCGGACGAGCGAAAAGAAATTTTGCAATGGTTCAAGAAAACTCCAGATGCTATTTTAACATCTGTAGGGATTTTAACAACTGGTTTTGACGAGCCAACAGTCGAAACAATAATTTTGAATCGGGCAACAAAATCATTGACATTGTATTTCCAAATGATTGGTCGTGGTTCACGAAAACTAGCCAATAAAGACAATTTTAAAGTTTTAGATCTTGGAAATAATGCTGCACGATTTGGATTGTGGAATGAACCAATTGATTGGCAACATATTTTTAAATCACCAGAATTTTATTTAGAAAATCTTCGTGACGATGCTGAAATCGAAACACATTTCAAATATGTAATGCCAGAGGAATTGCGTAAGAAATTCAGCAAAACAAACATAGTAACTTTTGATGTGGACGAAGAGCATAAAATCGCCATATCCAAAAACGAACGCTCAAAAGTAGTTTTGGACAAGTCAATCGATCAACATGCTGCCATGTGTATTGATAATACCGAAACTTTGCAAGAAGCTAAAACACTGGCAAAAGAACTGTCTCAAGATATTGAAAGTCGAGTGAAACGTTATTCTGCTTGCCTCAGCCATTGTAGCAAAAACTACCGTGAGTGGTTAATCGAAGATTATAATACAAAACTGATTTTGCTCATGGGAAAAAAATATCGTGAAAAAATAATGAATGAAGCCGATTAAATTTACCAGACCTAACAGGTTTTTAAAAACCTGTTAGGTCTTTTGAAATAAAAATTAAACGAAACAAAATGTCAAAAAATTTCACAGATTTAGGACTATCAGATACTATTGTAAAAACACTTTCTGATTTAGAAATAGTCGTTCCAACCGAAATTCAAAGCGAAATTATTCCATTAATTTTAGAAAACAAAACCGATATTGTTGGACTAGCAAAAACTGGTACAGGAAAAACGGCCGCATTTGGATTGCCTTTGTTACAACTAATTAACACAAAATCTACTGATATTCAAGTTATTATTTTAGTTCCAACTCGCGAATTAGGACAACAAATTTTCAATAATTTAATAAAATTTTCAAAAAAAATACGAGAAGTTTCTATTGTTTCAATTTGTGGTGGAACACCAATAAAACCTCAAATCGAGCAACTTTTGAACGCAACACATCTTATAGTCGCCACTCCAGGAAGATTAGTTGATTTAATTCAGCGAAAAGCGATAAAATTAGATAAAACTAAATTTTTAGTTCTAGATGAAGCCGATGAAATGGTTTCGATTCTAAAAGAAAGTTTAGACGAAATTATTGAAGAAATTCCAAAAAATCATAAAACCTTTTTGTTTTCTGCAACCTTACCAGGAAACGTTAAACAATTGATTCAGAATTATTTAAATAAAAAT
>JAYWEG010000108.1:0-12790 GCA_043779445.1 Bacteroidota bacterium | reverse complement strand
TTTATTTTCAATTTTAATAAAAAAACTTTGGTTTATCAACCAAAAAACAAAAAAAGTATGAAGAAAATTACACTTATTTTATCGTTATTTATTATTATTTCGGCTTGCGGCGTGAAACAAACAAGGAGTTTATTAACCTCTGGAGATTATGATGCAGCTATACAAAACGCTGTGCAAGGTTTGCGAAGTAACAAAAATGCAAAAGGTCGTCAAGACTATGTTTATTTGCTTGAAGAAGCATTTGCGAAAGCAAAAGAACGAGATGTGAATTTTGTAAACAACTTGATTAGAGAAAATAACCCGAACGGTTTAGAAAAAATCTATAACACCTATTTGCAATTGAATAATCGTCAAGAATTGATTCGACCGTTGCTGCCCTTGCGATTATTAGCAGAAAATAGAGAAGCGCTTTTTCCGTTTGAAAGTTATGGAGAACAAATCACGAATAGCAAAAATGCGCTTTCTAAACAATTATATGATAATGCGTTAGCGTTAATCGCAACAAAAGATAAAATGACATGTCGCCGAGCTTATGATGATTTGAGCTATTTAAACAGAATTAATCCTGGATATAAAGAAACCAACAAATTGATGAGTGAAGCCCGAGAAAGAGGTACAGATTATGTTAGTGTTTATCTTAAAAACGATACAAATATGGTTATTCCATCTCGTTTACAAAATGACATGTTGGACTTCAGTGCCTTTGGAATCAACGACTTTTGGACAGTTTATCATAGCAATAAGTTGAAAGATGTTGTCTATGACTATGGAATGATTGTAAATTTTAGAGCCATTAATATTTCGCCAGAACAAAATAATGAAAAACAATTTGTTAAAGAAAAACAAATCAAAGATGGAACAAAACCTTTGTTGGATGCTAATGGAGTTCAAATTAAAGACCAAGCAGGAAACCCGATTCGTGTTGATAATTTCAAAACAATCAAAATTAGCATCTATGAGTTTAGACAGTTCAAATCGGTTCAAGTAACTGCAAAAGTGGATTATATAAATTTTAAATCGAAACAACTTTTAGATACATTTCCTCTTTCGAGCGAATTTAATTTTGAAAATGTGTATGCAACTTTCAATGGAGATCGTTTAGCGAGTGACGAAAGTTATTATCCCTTTTTCGACAAAAGAGCCGTTCCATATCCAAGCAACGAACAAATGATTTATGATTGTGGCGAAGATTTGAAAGCCAAGTTAAAGGGAATTATTTCTGGGAATAAGGTGAGGAAATAAATCAACATTTGCGTGTAAATATAAAAAAAGCTTTAATTAAATTTGTATAAATTAAAATTTAACCCAAAAACTTCTCTAATTCTTTTGCATCAATCCTATCATGAGATGAATCATAAATAGAAACTCCATTTTTTATTAATAAAATTTGAGGAGATTGATGTACAACTCCAAATTTTGAGGCAATTTCGTTCGAAATCGCTCTAAAATTTAATAGATCAAGAAAATAGGTATCCATTTTTTCATGTAAATCAAATTCATTTTCAAAATTTTTAAGCGCCATTCTACTAATACTACAACTCGTACTATGTTTAAACAATAAAATTGGTTTTTCCGAATTATTTTGAATATCAGACAATTGACCCAAATCTGTCAGCGGAATCCAATTTATGTTTGATATTGGCTTATTTTGATTTTCATCTTTCGAAGTGCTAAATATATTTTTTAAGAAACTCATAATTAAATTTTTATTTTGGTACAAAGATAAAAAATACTTGTCATTAAAATTTATCAATTTTACACAATTAGTTAACTAAAAAACTCCAACCTTTCGATTGGAGTTTCTGTGATTATTTAAAAAATTATTCCCTAGTGAAATTAAACGTTTTTCCACCTTGCGTAAAAGACATTGTCGTTTTTGCTTCATTGAATTGTACTTCAATTGGTGCACCTTGAATTTTGAATTTATCTTTACCTATGTTTTCTAATGGAAATGCTCCTTGACCTGTTGCAGCACCCATTAACATGCCGTTTTCTTCTGTGAAAACAATTTTTATTGGCAGTTCTTTACTTGAGAAAGTCCCTAAATAAGCATCTAAAATAACATCTTTTTCCATTACTCCAGTTCCAGAAGTCCAAGTATTATTTGCTGTGTTAATATCTGGGAATACTCCTGTTGGATCAATCGTAACTGATTCAATTTCTTCGGTTGTATTTGCTTTGAAAGTCCAATCGATATTGCGCTCCCAAATTTCCACCGGAAGTTTGATTGTAGTCACTTTTCCAGATTTCAGTTTAATGTCAACAATTAAAGGCATTGCCATTTTCTCTAAATTTTCAACCGTGATAACTGCACCTTTTGTAGCATCATTTTTTACATATTTTACCTTAGTAACTGCTTGGTCTAATTGCCAGTTGTTGATAAACCAACCTCTCCAAAACCAGTTTAAATCTTCGCCAGAAACGTTTTCCATAGTTCTAAAAAAATCATCTGGAGTAGGGTGTTTAAATGCCCAACGCTCCGTGTAAGTTCTAAAAGCATAGTCAAAACGTTCTTTTCCAAGAATTTGCTCTCGCAACATAGTCAATCCAGAACCTGGTTTGAAATAAGCTAAAATTCCAAGATTTGCTTCTTTTAATCCATCTGGAGCGGTATACATTGGCTCCATTTCTTGATTCGTCAAAACGCTAGACATTCTTTGCATGTTTGTTGCTGGTTGTTTATATTCTCCATTATTAAAATCCTCTGAACTTAAAGAATTTATAAACGTATTGAAACCTTCGTCCATCCATGCAAAAAGTCGCTCGTTTGAACCAACAATCATTGGAAACCAACCATGACCAAATTCGTGATCGGTAACGCCCCAAAGTGCTTCGGTTTTATCTGTATATTTACAAAATACAATTCCAGGATATTCCATACCTCCTTCGTTACCCGCTACATTTGTTGCCGCTGGATAAGGAAATTCAAACCATCTTTTTGAGTAATTTTCAATAGACGTTTTTGTATATTCTGTAGATCTACTCCAAGCATCTTGACCATCACTTTCAACTGGATAGGCAGAAATTGCTATAGATTTTTTTCCTGAAGGTAAATTTATTTTTGCAGCATCAATAATAAATGCAGCAGAAGATGCAAATGCTACATCTCGAGAATTTTTGATATTAAATTTCCAAGTCAGAGTGGATTTTCCTGTTGGGCGAGAATTTGCTTGTGTAACTTCTGCAGCTGTTCTTATCATTATAGTTTTGTCACTTGTTTTAGCTACATTCCAACGTTTTAATTGCTCTGCGGTATACACTTCTGTTGGGTTTAGCAATTCTCCAGAACAAACCACAATATGGTTTGCAGGTGCAGTTATTGCAACATCAAAATCTCCATATTCTAAATAGAACTCTCCAGCGCCCATATAGGGTAAAGTATTCCAACCTTTCACGTCGTCGTACACACACATTCTTGGATACCACTGTGCTATAGTAAAAATTTTACCGTTTTTGGTATCCTGTATTCCCATTCTGTCTGATCCATATATAGGAGAAATAAAAGAAAAATCAATTTTCACTTTCAATGACGCTCCGTTTCCGTTCAATTCTTGTGGAAGAATAATTTGCATTCTAGTATCTGTAATCGTGAATTTCACCTCTTTCTCGACTGATTTCCCCGCAACCGAAGAAATTACTTTTACAGATTTAATGTTGTGTCCGCCATTGAATTTTTCTCCATCGTCACCATTTCTGCTTCCGCTTAGAGGAATAATTGCTTTTCCACGAGAATCATCTTTGAATAGATTCTGGTCAACATTTAGCCATAAAAACGCCAATTTATCTGGGCTATTATTTGTATAAGTCAAAACTTCTGAACCAACAATTTCATTGGTTTTGTCATTTAAACTTGCAGCGATATTATAATCGGCTCTATTTTGCCAATATTTTGCACCTGGTTGACCACTCGCAGAACGAGTTTCTGTACCGTTTTTTTTATAAAATCCAGGAGCAAATGCTTCTTGATAATTATAGTTAGATTTTGATTTTGTCGCAGTTTCTTGAGCTTTTACTGAAGAAAACCCGAGAAACAAAACTCCAAGAGAAGTTAGTTTAATAAAAATGTTTTTCATGGTTTGATTTATTTGTTTTTGGTTAGACGCAACAGTTTCGAAATTGTTACAAAATTCGAAATCAAATTTAACATAATTAAATGTTCACAAATGCTAAATAAAATATAAATTATATTTTTTACTTTTGAATAAAAATAAGTATTTTGAAACACCTCATCAAAAACAATTTTATTACTGCTACTTTCGATTCAAAAGGGGCAGAACTCATTTCTTTGAAATCATTTAAAACCGAATACATGTGGAATGGAAATCCTGAATTTTGGGGCAAGCATTCACCAGTTTTGTTTCCAATTGTGGGCACATTAAAAAACAATTCCTATATATATGAAACTAAAACCTACAGTTTATCCCGTCATGGTTTTGCAAGAGATTTGGAATTTGAAGTTGTTGAATCGAATCAAGAATCAATTGTTTTTTCTTTAAAATCAAATTCAGAAACGCAAAAAATATATCCTTTTGATTTTGAATTGTATTTGAAATATGAATTAGAAAATCTAAAACTTAGAATATCTTACGAAATAATAAATAATTCAGCGGTAAAAATTCCATTTTCGATTGGAGCACATCCAGCATTTTCTTTACCAAATGACTTTGAAAATTATAGTTTAGAATTTAATGAAAATGAAAATTTATTAAGCTATTCATTAGAAAATGATTTGATTTCTGATTTTACTTTTATGATTAAAACTCCAGATAAAAAATTGCCTCTAACCTATTCGCTTTTTAAAAAAGATGCTTTGATTTTTAAGAAATTAAATTCAAAATCAATAACTATTTTAGAAAATAAAAAACCTCTTATAAACGTTGATTTTGATGATTTTCCGAATCTTGGAATTTGGACCAAACCAGATGCAAAATTCATTTGTATTGAACCTTGGTTTGGTTATTCTGATACCACGAATTGTTCTGGAAAAATTGTCGAAAAAGAAGGCATACAATTTGCTAATAAAAATAAACCCTTTTGTTGTAGTTTTACCATCGAAATTTTATAAAAATGCATGACCTAAATTTTTCTCCTTTTCCGAATTTAGAAACCGAAAGATTGCTTTTGCGTCGGGTTTCTGAAAACGATGCTCCTGAAATTATGGAACTTCGAGGTAATCCAGAAACCATGAAATATATTCCGAGACCTTTAGTAAAAAATATTGATGATGCCTTGGCTCACGTAGTTATGATTGATGAAAAAATTATTGCTAACGAAGGTATAAACTGGGCAATAACAATAAAAGGAAACCCAAAACTCATCGGAATTATTGGACATTATAAAATCCAAAAAGAAAATTTTAGAGCCGAAATTGGTTATATGTTATTGCCTCAATTTCATAATCAAGGAATCATTTCAGAAGCCATTCACAAGGTTGTGAATTATGGATTCGAAAAGATGAAATTGCATTCTATTGAGGCCGTAATTGATCCAAATAACCTATCATCAGAAAAAGTTTTACAAAAAAATGGATTTGTTAAAGAAGCACATATTTTAGAAAATGAATTTTTTAATGGAGTTTTCATTGATACTGTGATTTATTCTTTGTTGAATAGAAATTTTAAGAATTAAAAATATATGAACGAATTTGAAAAGCAATTTCAAGAGTTAGAAAATTTTCTTCAGTTTGAGGATTATTCAATTCTAACTAAAAGAATTATTGATCTTACACTTGATACCGAAAACATTGAGTTTTATAAAAAAACAAATCTGTTTTTAGATTGGTTAGATAAAAACGAAAACAAATTAGATTTCAAGAAAGAAAAGTTTGCTGAAATTCTAAATGATTTACATCAACATCTTTCGCAAAAACCAATTGCTGAGAAACAAATTTTAGTTTCTTCATCAGACTTAGTAAAATCCTATGATCGTAGTAGTTTTGCTCTTGGCCCCATTGATTTAGACTTGAGAGAAGGCGAAATATTGGGTTTAGTTGGCGAAAACGGAAACGGAAAAACAACGTTACTAAGGTTGCTTTGTGGTGAATTGTTTCCAACATCTGGAAAACTGAATTACAATTTCGATTATTCTGATGCTTTTGATTTACGTTCACAATTGGTTTACATTCCGCAACGAACAGAAACTTGGTATGGTTCCATGTTTGAAAATTTACTTTTTACAGCAGCCAGTTATGGATATAAACCTGAGGAAAATGAATTAATCGTCGATTTAACTATTGCTCGACTTGGACTTCGAAAATTTAGAAATCATACTTGGAAAAGTTTGTCATCTGGTTACAAAATGCGGTTTGAATTAGCAAGAATGTTACTCCGAAAACCAAAAATTTTACTGATTGATGAACCTTTGGCTAATTTAGATATTTTATCACAACAAACTATTCTTGAGGATTTTAAATCCATCGCAAAATCGCCTTTTAGACCCATCGGAATTGTGCTGAGTTCACAGCAATTGTATGAAGTCGAAAAAACATCAGACCAAGTTATCTTCTTGAAAAATGGGTTTCAAAAAAATTTACATGAAACCAAAATAAACGTAAATAAAGAAGTCGTTACATCAGAAAATTATTTGGTTATTGAATTCGAAAGTGATTGGACTCAAAAACAATTAGGGGAACTTTTTGCAAAACAAAACATGATTTCGTTACAATTCAATGGAGGAACTTTTATAGTTACTTTTCCAGAAAACATGTCGGTTTCTGAATTTATGCAAATCGCCATTGACACTAAAATTCCTTT
Source organism: Bacteroidota bacterium (assembly GCA_043779445.1). Classification (GTDB taxonomy): domain Bacteria; phylum Bacteroidota; class Bacteroidia; order Flavobacteriales; family Flavobacteriaceae; genus Flavobacterium. The sequence goes on along the minus strand of JAYWEG010000108.1, from coordinate 6,038 downwards.
GCTATATTTCAGAAATATTTCTAACTCAACTCGGCGATTTTTCGTTTCTTAAAATATAAATCATGTTCAAAAATATTCAAAAATATTTATTGCTAAACCATCCTTTGCTTTGGAATACAAAAATAATTCCAGCTGTCATTTTTACACTAATTTTTAATTTTCTTTTCTTTGGAATTGGATATTTGAATGGCAAAGTTGATTTTCAAGAAACGAATTCCTACAACTATGGAATTGAGGATGGAATTATGATTTTTTTTAGTGTTATCATTTCAATTTTATTGTTCATCGTTTGGTTTGTTTTTTATGCTAGAAACAACGCCTTCAAGTCCTATTATCCTTTAAAAATTGATTCTTTGTATAAAGAATGGTTAATTATTTTATTGATTTCCATTTTAAATATTACTTATTCAATTAGTTATTATACTGGAAAAACACTACAGACACGAACCTATTTTTCTCAAACTGAAACCGAAAAAAGATGTCAAACTATTGAAATGGCATCCGTTTTCATAGATGGTGGATTCGAAAATTATGCAAGAGAGGATTATGACAAAAACGGAGAATTAACATTTCAAAATAAAAAATACAAGCAAAACTCTCTCATAAATAAAAGTATAGATAATGTCGGTGAATATTACAATCGAGGTCAATTTTTAGAAAATATAGATGAAAATTCAAAATTGATGAGTTCTGAAATTCAAGTAAAAACTTGGATGCAAAATGACGATCAGGTTGAAATTAAAAAAATGATGTATGAATATTTCCATTTAATAAAAGAACATCATTTAGAAAGTAATATTTCACCCGAAAAATGGTTTTCTTTAACCTATCATTTTCCAGGTTTTATGGAATATGAAAAAATTGGCAGAGAAAAACCCTATTTTGCAACTCCAGAAACCTTATCGAATTCAAATGTTAGAATAACTACTTCTACATCAAGAGACTATAATTATTATGTGCCTCAGAATAACTTAAAAAGTGGCTATGATCTTATCAGTCAATCTTGGAAAAAACCGATTATAGATTTAGACCTACTTCGTATTTTGTTGTATGTTGGTACTGGATTTTCGTTGCTATTATTTTCATTTAAAGTCACCAGTGGCAGAAGTTGGATTATTGCATTGATTTGTATTGGACTTTTGTGGATAGTAACTGGTGTTTTTTCAATAATTATTCAATCGGGATTTACCTTTATATTCTTTTGGCTTGCAGTAATTGCCTTTCTATTGATATACTTTTTTACAATAATTACAAAAAATAAAGGCAAAAAAATATCTGATATTGTTTTAAATTTAATGCTTTGGTCATTTGGTGGATTTTTACCCGCAATTTATGGTCTTGCTTTAGAGTATTCTGGTCCAGAAAATTTTGGAAGTTTAGGAATTCATTCACCAAAACATACTTGGTTACAAAATAATTTAGATTTATTTTCTTGGATAAACTTGTTGATTATCATTATAATCATGTTTTTTTTGACAATTTATATCAAAAAATGGAAAGGAATTGCAGAGAGTTAATATATTTGCAAAAGTAACAGCCGTAATTCGTGTTTAAAAAAAATAAAAAATCTATTATTTTCATCATCATTTCAATTTATGTTATTGGAATGGTGATGACTTTTACTCGCGATTTAATTTTACAAATACAAACCGTTAGACATCAAAATCAAATCAAGAAAATCGAAAATGCTCAAACTCTTGAATTTTCCATAAAAGAATGGAATAGTTTCTCTGACACTAATGAAATTAAATTCCAAAACAAATATTATGACGTTATTTCTTTCCGAGAAATCGATTCTAAAGTAATCGTAAAAGTTATAAGAGATACTTTTGAAGATGAGTTTCGAGTTACTTTTTCAAAAATATTTAATAAAAACAAAATCCCTTTTTCTGAAAAAAATAAATCAAATTTCTTTTCAAAACATCTAACTTCTAAAGATGAGTTTGTTTTTTCAGTCAATATAGATTTTGCCTTAGATGAACTTCTAAAAAATGAAAGGTATATAAATATTAAAACTTCAAATTTCATTAATTTCCAAGAAAAACCACCGTGTTAAATTAATTTTTTATGGTCAATAAAAATTAATTAAAAACACAATAAAATGAAACAAACATTAGCAATTATTGCTTGTGCAATTTCTGTATTTGGATACACACAAGTAGCAAAAGATACTACAAAATCAATCAAGCTCAAAGAAATAGTTCTAAATTCACAACGATTTGAACAAGACAAACGAACAATTTCCAAACAAGTTGAAAGTATTTCTAAACAAGAAATTGAACTTCAAAACTCGCAAAATACCGCAGATGTATTTGCGAATTTGGGAACTTTATCAATTCAAAAATCTCAGCAAGGTGGCGGAAGCCCTGTTATTCGTGGTTTTGAAGCCAGTAGAATTTTGCTTTTGGTTGACGGAATCCGATTGAATAATTTGATATTTCGTGGGGGACATTTGCAAAACAGTATAACTGTTGATAAAAATATGCTCGAAAATATTGATGTTCTTTTTGGACCATCATCAACGATTTATGGAAGTGATGCTCTTGGTGGAGCAATATATTTGCAAACCAAGAATGCTAAACTTTTATCAGAAAACGGAAATAAAGTATTTTCTGGGAATGTTTTAGGAAACTATAGTTCCGTAAATGAAGGAAAATCGGGTCATTTTGATTTGAATTATGCCAGTTCAAAATTTGCATCTTTAACTTCATTTTCCTTTAATGAATATGGAGATTTAAAAATGGGAAAAAATCAAAATGGTTCAGAGCCTTATTTTGGTGAAAGAAATTTTTATGTCGAAACTATTAATGGAGTGGATACAAAAGTTGCCAATGATGATAAATATATTCAAAAATTTTCTGGATATAAGCAATATGATTTTATGCAGAAGTTGATTTACAAGCCAAATAGTTCCACTCAACACAACATTAATTTACAATATTCTACAACATCTGACATTCCAAGATATGATCGATTGACAGATTTGAATGGAACAAATTTAAGAAGTGCACTTTGGAATTATGGTCCACAAAAACGACTTTTAGGTGCGTATAAATTATCAAAAGGAAAAATTTTTTTGAACAGCGATTTGAACCTTACTTTGAGTTATCAAAACATAGAAGAAAGTAGAATTAACAGAAATTTTGGTAATAAAAATCAAAATAGCAGAATCGAAAAAGTTTCTGTTTTTGCTTTAAATTCAGATTTTAAAACCAAAATTGGAAATGCAGATTTCATTTATGGTCTTGATATTGTATATGATAATTTAAAATCGTCTGCTTTTGTAACAAATATTTTAACAGGAGTTGAAGGAATTTTAGATTCAAGATATCCAAACGGAAAAAATAATACGTTTTCTGGTGAAGGTTTTGTGTATTTAAATAATAATTTCAATGCTAAATCATCTTACAACGTTAGTTTTCGGGCAGGATACAAAACTTTGAATTCAGAGATCGTTTACAATCCTTTAAATTTACCTTACACACAAATCAATCAGAAAAATTTTACTTATTCTGGAGCCATTGGTTTTGTAAATAATCCAAGTGAAAATGTGAAAATTTCATTTAATTTAGCTTCCGCATTTAGAGTTCCAAATATTGATGATTTATCTAAAATTTTTGAAAGCACCAATGGAAAATTGATTGTTCCGAATAGTGATTTAAAACCAGAAAAATCGGTTACTGCAGATTTAGGAATTACATTTTGGGACGGAAATAAAATTCAATTTGAGAATACTTTCTTCCTAACGAAATTGTATGATCCAATTGTAACTGATTCTTTTACGTTTAACGGGCAAAATTCTGTGATTTACAATGGTGTTAATAGTGTGATACAAGCAAATCAAAATCAAGGAAAAGGAACTATTGCAGGATTATCGACTACTTTAAAGGCATATTTGTTCGAAAAATTAATGTTTTACGGAACATTTAATTTCACAAATGGTCGAATTGAAAACAATTCGGGTAATTTTCCTTTGGATCATATTGCACCAGTTTATGGAAAAACGGGATTTCGATTTGAAAATAAATATTTTAATTTAGATTTGAATATGAATTATAATGGAAACAAAAATGTAAAAGATTTTTCGCCTTCTGGAGAAGATAATTTGGTTTATGCAACTGCAAATGGAACTCCATCTTGGGAAACATATAATTTTAAATCCTCTATTTCTGTAATTAAAAATGTTATTGTTTTTACGGGAATCGAAAATATGTTAGATACACAATATCGTACGTTTTCATCTGGAATAAATGCTGGTGGTCGCAATATTTATTTTGGTGCAAAATATAATTTCTAGAAAATTATCTTAAAAAAAATGGCTTTCAATTGATTTTGAAAGCCATTTTTTTATTTTCCAAACTTAAATTCACTTTTCACATATAAATCTTCGACTTTTTTTCGAGCCCAATCAGTTTTTCTCAAAAAAGTTAAACTTGATTTTATTGACGGATTATCCGAAAAACATTTTATCTTTATCAATTCAGACAACGTATCAAATCCGTAAAATGCTACCAATTTTTCGAGAATCATTTGTAATGTAATTCCATGAAGTGGATTGTTTTTCTGATTGTTTTCCATTTTACAAATATATTATAAAACCAATAAAATTATGAAAAAGTTACTTTTAATTTTAGTCTTCATCTTACAATTTATCAATATTCAGGCTCAAAACACGACTTATTATTTCATTCGACATTCAGAAAAAGTGGACAATTCTGAAAATCCAGATTTGTCCGAAAAAGGAAGAATGCGAGCCGAAAATTGGAATAAAATTTTTTCAGAAACCAAATTCGATGCTGTTTATTGTACCGATTTCAAAAGAACAATTCAAACCGCAAATCCAATCCTTAATTTTAGAAATCTGAAACCAATTATTTATAATCATAAAAGCATTGATATTGAGTTGTTTAAATCAGAAACCAAAAACAAAACAATTCTTGTTGTTGGTCAAAGCAATTCGACACCCGATTTTGTCAACAAACTTATAAAAGAAAAAAAATACGTAAAAATCGACGAAACCATTTTTGGAAACCTATATATCGTTACTATTTTCGAAAACGGAAATACAAACAATCTATTTTTGAAACTCGAATAATTTGCAAAACCATCAATAATTGTTACATTTGCTAACTATGTTAAAAATTGTCAATATACTCAATAAAAAAGCGCGTTTCGATTACGAAATCCTTGAAACTTATACCGCAGGAATTGTTTTAGCCGGAACCGAAATAAAATCTATTCGTTTGGGTAAAGCCAACATCACGGAGAGTTTTTGCGAATTCAATTCAAATAATGAATTGTTCGCAATCAATACCAATATCGAAGAATATGCTTTCGGAAACCAATTCAATCATAAAGCCCGAAGCGAACGAAAACTTTTATTAAACAAGCGAGAATTAAAATCTTTAGCCAAAAATGTACAAGCCAAAGGATTGACAATTGTTCCTCTAAAACTCCATACCAACGAAAAAGGAATGGCAAAACTTGACATTGGACTTTGTCGTGGTAAAAAAACGTATGATAAACGAGAATCCCTGAAAGAGCAAGACACAAAAAGAGATTTAGATCGAATTAAAAAGGCTTTTTAATCACTTTTCTGTTAATAATTTTTCCGTTTTGTTCTATTGAAATTGTATAAAATCCACCTGAAAATTCAGTTGTATTGATAATAGCTTTGTTTGCAAAAAAACTTTCAAAAACTTTTTTACCAGTCAAATCAACTATTTTTACATTTGCATTTTCTAAATTGTCAATACTAATTGTATCAGAAAAAGGAACTGGTGAAATAGTTATTTTTTCAAATAAAAAATCATTAATTTCTAGTGTGCAATTTGATTGTGTTCCTGCAACCGATGAGAAAACTCCGTTATTAGCTGACCAATTTTCCCAACTACCTCCCGATCCTGTCTGCCAATCCGACAATTGAAAATAGTTTGTTCCATTAATTGTTCCTGGAACTTTGTAAACTTTTACTGCTTCACCATTTCTATTCCATGTCAAACTTGAATTTGCAATACAAATTTCTGGTAGAAAATTCG
>JAYWEG010000107.1:0-2017 GCA_043779445.1 Bacteroidota bacterium | reverse complement strand
GATTAAAAACATTTCGAGATATGAAGAAATAAAAACCAAAAACAAAGAGAGAAATAGCAAGAAAAAGAAAAACGATTTTAAAGTTTAAATTAATATAGTGCGAAAAGATAATCCCTAAAATAAACCAGAAAGTGATACGAACTATGGGAAACTGCAATATTTTCATTATGGGAAGATACTAAATTATTTTGTTTGTAATTTACAATCAACAAATATATTTGGCTTTTATTCTAATGTCACTATTCTCAAATGGTCCTTCTCCAAATTCAAAAATTTTTAAAATAGTTTGATTTTTATTAGTCAACATTTTTTGAACTTCTCTGAAATCTTGATTTGTTTTAGATAATTGGTCAAAAAAATTAGCCGTTGTTAAATTTGAATCAAATTGATTTTGATTTCCAAATTGATTTATTTCCAATGATATTTTCAATTGCTTATTTCCTTCTAAATCTTCATTTGTGGTAATGCAAAATGAGTTTATAGCTTTAGCTAATTCGGGTAAATTATAAATTGTTTCTTGAATGTCTGTTGGATTTATATTGGCTCCAAAAAAGGAAACTGTCATATCTGCTCGACCATAATGAAATAAAATTGGCAAATCTGTCTTGGGTTCTACTAAAAGATTTTTGTCAATGTTTAATTCTTTTAGAATTTTATAAATATCTTCTTTTTGCATAATTTGTCCTTTGTCGTGAATATTATATCTAATTTTTGGGGCAATATAATCTGGACGACAAACGGTAATTATCAATTCGCCATTTTCAGAAGTTTCAATAAAAAAATCGGCAGGATTGTATTGAAAAATCATGGGCAATGCGCCAGAATATTTCAGAATTTTATTGCGTAATGTTTGATTCGAGTTTAGCAATTTTCGTAAACTGATGGTAAAATCATTTTCTGCTGAAATGTTCAACTCAATATCTGAAGCGCCAAGTGAACTGTAAATTTTTTTAATGCCTTTTGCCATCAAATAATCTCGCATTCCTTCCGACATCGATTCGCCACCAAAAATAAAGGAAACATTATGAGAATGCCAATCAATTTCGCAATGATCAACTAACATTTTAAGAAACGGCGGATAACCCATAATCACGTATTTGTGGTCTTCGCCAAAAGTTTTAATGGTATTTTCAATTTTAATTTTGTCTGGTCCAATCGATTTTAGTTTTGATATTCCAACGCAACTCATCGTAATGTTTACTCCAGTTGCCCATGGCCCAAGTGCAAATGCATTGATGATGAAAATTGGTTCGTTGCCCATTAGTTTTTTCAATCCAAACTGAATTATTTTGGCATTCATTTTTCGTTCTTTTAATCCGCGAGCCCAATTGGTTGCTGTGCCGCTACTGCCAGAAGATTCGTCAATAACAACTCCTTTTGTTGGCATTTTGCCATTAACACAACGTTCATCCATCGAGAATATTTTTACATAATTTTCTTTGTCCGTTTCTGGAATTTCATTCATATTTGGAAAAAATCCGTTGAAAGTTGGTTTAGAAAAGTTTTTAGATTTAAGAAATTCTAAATATGCTGGCACATTTTTTTTGGCTTTTATAAATTCAGAATAAGCTTTGACTGAAGCGTTAAAATTTCTAAATTTATTAAATCCTTTTAAAAAACGGATACAAATTGTAAACTCGGAAATCATCAACAATTTTATAACATTTTGTAGAAACCAAGCATAAAATAAAAAGATATAATGTTTCATAGTATTTTTATTTAATAATTATTTCGTCTGTGCTTAATCGGAAACTTTTAGTTGGTTCATTGCTGTAACCTGCTCTAAAAATCATCCAAATCTTTTTGTTATTTGTTGGCTTCGTCAAGGTTTCATTAATTTTTTTATATGCATTTTCATTGGTAATTAGCGATCCAAATGGTTGCAAATAGGCATTTTCTTGGGTCAATATAAGCCAGTTTCTAGCAAACATTCTTCCAGCATTTAACCAATCTGTTGTATTTTCGAAATTTCCACCAAACCAGCAAATTGTGCTTGTGCCTTTAAAAGAATTTTTGT
>JAYWEG010000106.1:0-5118 GCA_043779445.1 Bacteroidota bacterium | reverse complement strand
AAAAATGGAGTAAAAGGTTACTTTACTTTCAATGAAAATTTAGATTTTTATAAGGGCCATTTCAAAGACAATCCAACTACGCCAGGAGTAATTCTCATTGAAACAATGGCTCAGATTGGATTGGTTTGTTTGGGAATTTATTTATTGAGGGATGAAAATATTGAACCCAAAATTGCTTTAACATCAACAGAAATTGAATTTTTAAAACCCGTTTATCCAAACGAAAAAGTAACTGTCATATCAGAAAAAGTCTATTTTAGATTCGGAAAATTGAAATGTAAAGTTAAAATGATAAATGCTAAAAATGAAATAGTTTGCGAAGGATTTATTTCTGGAATAATTATTTAAAAAATAATTTAGAAGGTTTAAAAGTTTAGAAAGTTTAGTTTAGAAATTGATATTGTAATTTAAATTGATTTTTGAAATTGAAATGGAAATTGAATAAAAGAGTCGTAATAACAGGTCTTGGAGTAGTTGCTCCTAACGGAGTAGAACTTGACGCGTTTACAAATGCCATAAAAAACGGAATTTCAGGAATAAAACACGACGCGGAACTAGAAAGATTACAATTTTCATGTCAAATTGCTGGAAAACCAGAAATATCGTTAGAAAAGTCATTAGAATATTTTACTGAACTAGAACTTAGAAATTTTAATTCATCAGGAATTCTTTATGGGGTCATTGCTGGAATAGATGCTTGGAAAGATGCAGGATTGTCATTGGAAATTCAAGAAAATCCAGACTGGGATTCGGGAACTATTTTTGGAACTGGAACATCAGGAATTGATAAATTTCGTGAAAGTATTCATAAAATCGATGATTTTCAAACTCGAAGATTGGGTAGCACTGCCGTGGCACAAACTATGAATTCTGGAGTAAGCGCGTATTTAGGAGGAAAATTAGGATTAGGCAATCAAGTAACAACCAACTCATCGGCTTGCACAACTGGAACCGAAAGTATTTTGATGGCTTACGAACGTATAAAATCTGGAAAAGCCAAACGTATTTTGGCAGGAAGTACATCCGATTCTGGACCATATATTTGGGGTGGATTTGATGCTATGAAAGTGTGTTCTTTCAAGCATAATCATGAACCAGAAAAAGGCTCAAGACCAATGTCTGCTTCAGCTTCGGGATTTGTTCCAGGAAGCGGAGCAGGGGCATTTCTCCTTGAAGATTTAGAATCAGCTTTAGTTCGTGGAGCGAAAATTTATTGTGAAATCTTGGGTGGAAATGTCAATTCGGGCGGGCAACGTGGTTTGGGAACCATGACGGCACCAAATCCAATTGCAGTACAAAAATGCATAGTGGATGCTCTTGCAAATGCTGGAATTTCTTCTAATGAAATTGATACTATCAACGGTCATTTAACGGCAACATCAAAAGATACTTTAGAAATAGAAAATTGGACAAAAGCATTGGGTAGGAGCGAAGCCAATTTTCCATCTATAAACTCTTTAAAATCTATGGTTGGTCATTGTTTATCGGCTGCTGGAAGTATCGAATGTGTGGCCTCTGTTTTGCAAATACATCAAAATTTTATTTTTCCGAACATTAATTGTGACGATTTGAATCCTGAAATTCTTAGATCGATAGATGCTTCAAGAATTCCTCAAAAATTGATTGAAAAAGAAATTAATATTGTTGCTAAAGCAAGTTTTGGTTTTGGTGATGTAAATGGTTGTGTGATTTTTAAGAAATTCGTATATTAGCAACATGCCAAAACGAAATTCTCCTAACGATATAAAAGAAATTGACGATTTGAATCGTCTTGATGATTTGGTTTTCGATAAACGAAATGCAAAAAGAGCCGCAGAAAAAAAAACGCGTCGTGATCGTCACTATCAAAAGCAATTTATTAAAAACACTTTATCAACTTCATCTCAAAACATAAAAATGACATCACAAGAAATTCAAGAAAAATTAAAATCAATAGTAAAACCGTATGTGAAAAACCAAGAAGCATTAGCGAATCTTAACTTAGAAACAGATTTTATAAATGATTTGCAAATAAATTCGGCAAATTTAGTTGATGTAATTTTAGATATCGAAGAAGTTTTTGAAATTTCAATTGAAAATAACGAAATGGAAAAGATGCTAGACATAAAGTCTACATTAGACATTATTGAAAATAAATTATTATTGAAATAATGATTGGAAACGATGTTGTCGACTTAGAATTATCTCGAAAAGAAAGTAATTGGCGACGGAAAGGTTTTTTGGATAAAATTTTTACGAAAAACGAGCAATTTTTAATTCAAAATTCAGAAAACCAAGAAATTGCAATTTGGAATTTATGGAGTAAGAAGGAAGCAGTATACAAAATTTGGAACCGTGAAACCAGAATTCGAAAATTCAATCCAATTCAATTTCACTGTTTAAATTTTGATTTAGATATTGGAATTGTAAGTTATAATTCTAACATATATTTTACTAAAACCGAAATAACTACCGAATATATTTACACCATTGCGGCTTTAAATAAAGAAGATTTTTCAAAAATTAAGACATTTAATAATTCAGTACAAATTAAAAAATTAAAGGGAATTCCATTTTATAATGTTGAAAATCAAGAAATTATACCAGTTTCAAAAACTCATCACGGACGATTTGAGTTTATTATAGGTTTAAGAAATCCCTAATCTAGATTTAAGTTTTAAAAACAGCAATGCAATAGAATAAGCATCTTCAGAGGTTGATTCGCGATCATTTTTTATGATGTCGAACTTCTTTAACAAATCATCGATACTGAAGCTTTTGTCATTTATATCTTTAAATTTTCTGTACATCACTTCAACATCTAATGCTTCGTTTTTGAGTCGTCCACATTTTAGTTTATCTAGCGCTTCGTTGATTATTTCAATATCAAAATTGATTCTGTGTCCAATTAAAACCGAATTTTCAATATAATTAACGAACAGCCTAATCCCTTCGGATTCAATAACTTCTGATTCATGTTTTTCAACAAAGAATTCATTTTCAAGATCTAATTTTGATTTTATATTAATTTCTAGACTATCATTAACAATAATTGTATCATTCAAAACAGAAATACATCCAATTGATAAAATAAAATCATTTTTAATGTCAAGACCAGTAGTATTTATACTCAAAACTACAAATCTATTAGATTTTTTATCAAATTTTGATAAATAGGTTTTCCAAAACGAAGGAAAATCTTTGTTTATGTTTTTTATCCAATCAATCATAACTTATGAAAAATGAGTTAATTGAAATTTGTCTTTAATCAAATCTTCTAAATCTTTCATAGGTAAAAATAAATTTTTAAGTTTTTCTTTATCTGATTTAGACAGGTTTTCTAAATCAATAAATTCGCCTTTTGAATCGTTTTTTAAACCTTCTTGAGTTCTTAATTTTGATAATTCCAAAAACGCTTCTGCACAATTTCTATAAATTTCTCCAAATTTAGGCTCAACTATTGCTAATTGTTTAAATCTCAAATAGGTATTATTGATACCTTTGATATTATTACTCAAAACTAATAATCTCGCTCCATCAATCAAAGGCATCAATGCTCGTCTTTTTAAATCAAATTTACCTTTGTTTTCACCATCTTCTTCTATATTAAATTTTTTGAAAAAGTTTAGTGGAGCAGGTTTTTTTAATGCGTCATTACCAAGGTAATCAAATAAAAGCGTATTATTTTTTCGTTCTTTAAAAATAATTTCAGACAAAGCTTCTTCTAATTGAGCGTCCCCATAGACTAATTCATAATCAAAGAAAATTGGACTGATTTCATCTGAATTTTCACCTGGAGTATTAATCCAATTACTATACTGTGTGATCCAGTCTGTCAATGACTTGCACCAAAGCAAATTACTAGCCATGTGACCATGTTTGCAATAATCAAAACCTACTTTTTCTAAAGTCGAAGTAGTTTTTTTTGCTAATTTTAAAAAGTAATCTTTGACATCACGATAGGAATTTGCTGGTACATCTTCAAAAATCAAAATACTATCTTGATCAGTATTTAGCGTTTGTTCTTTACGACCCTGACTACCAATGCTTAACCAAACAAAATGAGCAGGAGGGGAGCCTAATTCTAAAAAAGCCAATTCAATTGCTCGTTTTGAAATTGCAAAATTAATTTCTCCAGCTATCATCGAAATATGTGACAAAGGAATATTTTTGGTCATCGAATTCTGAATCAATTCAGTCAGTTTTTCATAAACATTTTTTAAATCTTTTGCGGAATGAGAACGTTTAATTTCTTTTATTAAAACTCCTGGATTATTGGCTTGCGCTACAACTAAATCATGTTCTGTAATAATTCCTTTAATTTCAGTTTTATCCGTTCCATCAAAAGTAACACACAAATGGCTTACTCCATGTCTAAGCATAAGCAATTGAGCTTCTGCAAGTGATATATTTTCCGAAACAGTAATGACTGGTGAAGCCATAATTTTATCTATCGAAGAAAGAATTGGTAAGCGACCTGTAGCAACTTTTGACCGGAAATCTTTATCCGTTACGATACCAATAGGCATTTTTTTATCCGTAATCAAAACATTATCCATGACATTGTCCGTCATTAACTGGGCAACTTCTTGAATAGTTGCCGTTGATTTTGAGGAAATTGGCTTTTTAGAATACTCTAACGTTTGAAAAAATTGAGTTTCTTGATTCGATTCAATAGACAAAAGCGAATCGGATATTTTATTACCAATCTTATCTTTTGAAACAGAAGCTGTTGATGCAAAACTTTCTAACAAAAAGTCCAAAACCTCGGGGTTTTGTGCTAATAATGGCTTGAATGTTTCAATTGGTATAGCAAAAACAACACTTTCTTCTCTGGCGGTTGCAGACATCATGTAATTGTTTTTTGCAAAAAGTGGACGTAATCCAAAAACATCACCTGTATGACACTTATTTAATAGGGTTTCTTCCGCATCAGAAACTACGGTTAGGCTAATAGTTCCAGAATCTACAACATAAAAAGAATCATGTAAAACATCATTAATTTGAAAAAGAATTTTTCCTTTTTCTAAATTTTGGACTTTTATATGACTTGCAACATTCAAAAGTTCCGTTTCTGATAAAGTATCAAATGGTTGAAATTCTTTTAAAAAATCTGCAATTCGTTGAGCAATAAGATTC
>JAYWEG010000105.1:0-12906 GCA_043779445.1 Bacteroidota bacterium | reverse complement strand
TCGTTTTTATTAAATAATTTATAATAATCAAATTTAGAAATTAATTATGAATAAATTATTACTTATTATTTATTAAATAATTAATTAATGATTAATAAATTAAATAACAAAAACCATTTTATTACACTTTTTAAAAACTTTTAACTTTCATTAATTAAAACTATATTTGCACACTTTAAAAAATAAAATTATAATGAAACGCATTTGCGTTACATATCAACTAATAAAAAAAATATCAAAGAGATATGAAAGCAGGAATTGTAGGATTGCCAAATGTAGGAAAATCGACTTTATTTAATTGTTTGTCTAATGCCAAAGCACAAAGCGCCAATTTTCCATTTTGTACTATTGAACCAAATATTGGAGTAGTCAACGTTCCAGATTCAAGAATAAACAAACTCGAAGAATTGGTAAAACCAGAGCGTGTGCAAATGGCAACAGTAGATATTGTAGATATTGCAGGATTGGTGAAAGGCGCGAGCAAAGGCGAAGGTTTAGGGAATCAGTTTTTAGGAAACATTCGCGAGTGTAATGCTATAATTCATGTTTTACGCTGTTTTGACAATGACAATATTATTCACGTTGACGGAAATGTAAATCCAATTCGTGACAAAGAAACTATCGATATCGAATTACAACTAAAAGATTTAGAAACTGTTGAAAAACGTTTAGAAAAAGTGAAACGTGCTGCCAAAACTGGTAATAAAGATGCACAACTCGAAGAAGGTTTATTAAACCGAATTCGTGAAACATTGTTACAAGCAAAATCGGCAAGAACGGTTTCTCCGAAAGGTTATGAAGAAGAAGAATTGTTTGAATCTTTTCAATTAATTACAACCAAACCAGTTTTATATGTTTGTAATGTGGACGAAAATTCAGCAGCAACTGGAAACGCTTATGTAGATCAAGTTCGTGAATTGGTTAAAGATGAAAACGCTGAGGTAATTGTGCTTGCCGTTGGCACAGAAGCTGATATTACCGAACTCGAAACCTACGAAGAGCGTCAAGTTTTTCTTGAAGATATGGGTTTAACAGAGCCTGGTGCATCGGTTTTGATTCGTGCTGCATACAAATTATTGAAACAACAAACTTATTTCACGGCAGGCGTTAAAGAAGTTCGTGCTTGGACCATTAATATTGGAGCAACTGCACCTCAAGCTGCAGGAGTTATTCACACCGATTTCGAAAAAGGATTCATTCGTGCCGAAGTAATTTCGTATGAAGATTATGTGCACTATGGCACCGAAGCCAAAGCCAAAGAAGCAGGAAAGTTCAAAGTCGAAGGAAAAGAATATATCGTTAAAGATGGTGATGTAATGCATTTTAGGTTTAATGTTTAGAAAGAAAATAGATTTTAGAATATAGAAAATAGACAAAACCATTCAATATATTGAGTGGTTTTTTAGTTATTATTATTATTATTATTATTACTGAAAACTGCGACTGCGAGCTGAAAACTATTTTTTGGCGTGATATTTGAATTATCAAAATCAAAATAAATACAATGAAAAAAAATTTGTTGATTTTGAGTTTAATTTTGATATTTTCTTGCAAGAAAACAGAGGAAATTGCCTTTGAATCAAACTTTAGATTTTTAAGTGCGCAACCCATTAATGATTCTGAATTGTCAAAAATTCCAAACAAATTTTTGGGTATTTATATGAATTCAGATTCTACTTTTTTGAACATCAAATCCAATATTATTCTTACTGAAAATTATTCACGATTTCGATTTCATAAAACTGAAAAAGATTCTCTAAAAATCGAATTTTCAATTCAAAACGGAAAATATATTTCTAAAGAAAATGAGCAAATTTTCGATTCAAAAATCATTGGTGATTCGATTGAATTATCATCTAAAAATAGTGATACTTTATTTGTTCTGTCAAAATTTCAAAAAGCAAAACGCATCAACGGGCATTTGGTTATTAGTCAAAAAGAATCGTTTTATTGGACATCAAAAATTTTAACTTTAGATAATGATGTTCTTAAAATCAGACAATTATATTCCGAAAATGATCGAAAACGATTAGATTCAATTACAACCATAAAATCCAAAGAAGTCGATTCGGCAACATTTTTAGTTGAACCAACACGACCAGAATTCAGTAAAATTCTGAAACTAAAAAACTTTGGATACGAACAACAATTCAATAAAATTTCAAAATGAATAACTTCAAAAAGGCATTCGGAATTATAGTAAGATTGATACTCGGAATCGTAATTTTCGTTGTTGGTTATGCACTTTTATCATTGGGATTATCAAAAATTGAAGTCAATTCTAATGTTGCTCAAAACCCCGAAATCGAAATTTTTATCAGTACAAATGGCGTTCACACCGATATTGTTGTACCAATAAAAAACGAAATCAAAGATTGGACAACTGACATTCAATTCACACATACCAAAACCCAAGATTCTAATATGAATTTTGTCGGAATAGGTTGGGGCGATAAAGGATTTTATCTCGACACGCCAGAATGGGCTGATTTAAAAGCAAGTACAGCCATCAAAGCCGCAACAGGTTTCAGTACAACTGCAATGCATACTACTTTTTACAAATCGCTTAAAGAAGACGAAAGTTGCAAGAAAATCAAAATTTCGAAAGAAAATTATATCAAATTAGTTGCTTATATTTCAGAGAGTTTCCAAAAAGATGCCAATTCAAAAACCATCAATATTCCAAATAATTTCTATGGACAAAATGATACTTTTTACGAAGCAAATGGCAGTTATAGTTTAGCGAAGACCTGCAATACTTGGGCAAATGGAGCATTGAAAGCCAGTAATCAAAAAGCTGCATTTTGGACGCCTTACGATGGAGGAATTTTTTGTCATTATCAATAAATTCTACCACCCACTTTTTTTGAGCTTATTCTCGCTTTCTATTTCAAACAAAGTTCTCTGAACTCCGATTTAAATAAAAGTAAAGTGAAGTAATCGGGGGCTAGAAGGTATCTTCAATCGAGATATTGTCAATATCATTCTTAATAACTTCTAAAACGGTCTATTTTAAACCCAATCGAAAAGCAGTACATTAGCAAACTATCGATAAATTTAAAATGTCAGACGAAATAACTAAATACGACGAAGATAATATACGCTCCCTCGATTGGAAAGAGCATATCAGAATGCGACCCGGAATGTACATCGGGAAACTCGGCGACGGTTCATCACCCGACGATGGAATTTACATTCTACTCAAAGAAGTTCTCGATAATTGCATCGACGAATTTGTTATGGGCGCTGGAAAAAACATCGAAGTAACTATCAAAGATAAAACAGTAACCGTTCGAGATTATGGTCGTGGTATTCCTCTTGGAAAAGTCATCGACGTAGTTTCGAAAATGAATACGGGTGGAAAATACGATTCTTTAGCCTTCAAAAAATCGGTTGGTTTAAATGGTGTTGGAACTAAAGCCGTCAACGCTTTATCTAATTATTTTAGAGTAGAATCTGTTCGAGACGACAAACAAAAAGGCGCTGAATTTTCGGCGGGAAATCTCGTTCTTGACGAAGAAATTATTGAAACTACCAAACGAAAAGGAACTAAAGTAACTTTTATTCCAGACGAAGCGATTTTTAAAAATTACAAATTCAGATACGAATATGTAATCAAAATGCTCAAAAACTATTGTTATTTAAACAATGGATTAACAATTCTTTTCAATGGTGAAAAATACTATTCTGAAAATGGTTTGCGTGATTTGTTAGAAGAAACCATACATGCTGATGATCTAGAATATCCGATAATTCACTTGAAGGGCGATGATATTGAAATCGCATTAACACACAGCAAAACCCAGTATTCCGAAGAATATCACTCGTTTGTTAATGGACAAAACACAACTCAAGGCGGAACACATTTGGCTGCATATCGTGAAGCAATCGTAAAAACAATTCGAGAATATTATAACAAACCATTTGAAGCTTCAGATGTAAGAAAATCTATAGTAACAGCAATTTCCATCAAGGTTATGGAACCTGTTTTTGAGTCGCAAACCAAAACAAAATTAGGCTCGACCGATATGGGTTCGGACCCAGGAATGCCTTCTGTTAGAACTTTCGTAAATGATTTTGTAAAAAATAAACTAGATAGTTATTTACATAAAAATCCTGTAACAGCAGATGCGCTTTTGCGAAAAATTTTACAAGCGGAACGTGAACGAAAAGAACTTTCTGGCATTCGGAAGTTAGCAAAAGACAGAGCCAAAAAGGCCAGTTTACATAATAAAAAATTACGTGATTGCAGAGTACATTTGACAGATTCTAAAAATGTTCGTTACCTAGAATCAACCATGTTTATCACCGAGGGAGATTCTGCTTCAGGCTCAATTACAAAATCACGTGATGTTAATACACAAGCGGTTTTTAGTCTTCGTGGAAAACCTTTAAATTCTTATGGAATGAGCAAAAAAATTGTTTACGAAAACGAAGAATTCAATCTTTTGCAAGCCGCCCTTGATATTGAAGATTCGATGGAAGATTTGCGGTACAACAATATAGTTATAGCCACAGATGCAGATGTTGATGGTATGCACATTCGATTATTATTGATTACTTTTTTCTTGCAATTTTTTCCAGAATTGATAAAAGAAGGACATTTATATATTTTGCAAACACCACTTTTTAGAGTGAGAAACAAAAAAGAAACTATTTATTGTTACTCTGAACAGGAGCGAAAAGAGGCGATAGAAAAACTGAAACCAAAACCTGAGATTACACGATTTAAAGGTTTAGGTGAAATTTCTCCAGACGAATTCAAGAATTTTATTGGTGAAACCATTCGGCTTGATCCAGTCATGATGGATAAAAACACATCGATAGAGCAATTATTATCTTTTTATATGGGTAAAAACACCCCTGATAGACAGGATTTTATCATTAAAAATTTGAAAGTAGAGTTGGATCAAATTGAGGCGAATTAAAATTAAAAATAACGGAAAATCAAGATATTCGTTGGAAACAGAGATTTGAAAATTTCGAAAATGCGTTGAGGCAGCTTAAAAATGCAAAAGAAATAAAAATTGAACGTGATTTTTCGGAATTAGAACTTCAAGGTGTTGTACAAGCTTTTGAGGTAACACAAGAATTGTCATGGAAGGTAATGAAAGACTTTCTAGAATATCAAGGGAAAACTGATTTATTTGGAAGTAAAACTGTTGTGAAAGAGGCTTTTAATGTGGGATTAATTAATGATGGTGAAATTTGGTTTGAAATGATTAGATGTAGAAACATTACCTCGCATATTTATGACGAATTTGAAATTTTACAAATTTTAGATATTATATTTAATAAATTTATTAGTGAATTTATTGAATTTGAATTAAAAATGAAAACTTTTTTATAATGTTTGGTCTATATCCGAAAAGTGAAGCCGAAATTTTAAAAATCATCAATGATTGCGAATCAATAGAGGAAGTAATTATTTATGGTTCGCGTGCAAAAGGAAACTTTCGTGAAGGCTCTGACATAGATCTAACATTAAAAGGAAATATATCAAAAGAAGATTTTTCAAAATTGTGGCACAACCTCGATGATAGTTACATACCTTATAAATTTGATATTTCAATTTATGAAAATTTACAATCTGAAACATTAAAAGAGCATATCGACAGAGTTGGTAAAATATTTTATAAAAGAAATACTGAAAATAATTCAGCATAAATGAAAGACGAAGACGAAGAAATTAACGAAAATGATCAAATTCAAGATGATGAATCTACAAACGAAGAAGAAATTCAGTTAGTAGCAGCCAAACATTTTGAAGGAGAACATTTTTACGAAACCGACGAAGATCCAGAAGAAACAATAACCAAAGTTACAGGAATGTACAAAGATTGGTTTTTGGACTATGCATCGTATGTAATTTTGGAGCGAGCAGTTCCTGCAATCGAAGACGGTTTTAAGCCTGTTCAAAGACGTATCATGCATTCGCTCAAGGAATTAGACGATGGTCGTTACAACAAAGTTGCCAATGTTGTGGGTCACACCATGCAATATCATCCGCATGGAGACCAAAGTATTGGCGATGCCATGGTGCAAATTGGTCAGAAAGAGTTGCTAATTGATTGTCAAGGAAACTGGGGGAATATTCTCACTGGCGACGGAGCAGCAGCATCGAGATACATAGAGGCAAGATTGTCAAAATTTGCTTTGGAAGTTATTTACAGTCCAAAAATTACCGATTGGGGTGTTTCCTATGATGGTCGTCGTGCAGAACCCAATAATTTGCCCGTAAAATTCCCGCTTTTGTTGGCATCAGGAGCCGAAGGAATTGCAGTTGGTCTTTCGACAAAAGTTTTGCCACACAATTTCAATGAATTAATCGATTCCTCGATAAAAATCTTAAAAGGAAAACCATTCACGATTTATCCAGATTTTTTAACTGCTGGAATTGCCGATATTTCTAATTACAACGACGGTCTTCGTGGTGGTCGTGTTCGAGTTCGCGCAAAAATTGGTCAATTCGATAAGAATACTTTGGTGATTACTCAAATTCCGTTTTCGACAAATACTACAACTTTGATTGACAGTATTTTGAAAGCCAATGAAAAAGGCAAGATAAAAATCAAGAAAATTGAAGACAATACAGCAGCCGAAGTCGAAATTCTAATTCATTTGTTTCCAGGAGTTTCTCCTGATAAAACGATTGATGCACTTTTTGCATTTACAGCTTGCGAAACTTCGATTGCACCTTTGGGTTGCGTCATAGAAGACAACAAACCACTTTTTGTTGGTGTTTCTGAAATGCTCAAAATTTCTACAGACCGAACGGTTGATTTATTGAAACAAGAACTCGAAATTCAATTGCGAGAACTAGAAGAACAATGGCATTTTTTATCTCTAGAACGCATTTTTATTGAAAATAGAATTTATCGTGACATAGAAGAAAAAACAACTCGCGAAGATGTTATAAAAGCAGTTGATGATGGTTTGAAACCGTATATAAAACATTTAAAAAGAGCTATTACCGAAGAAGATATTTTACGTTTGTTAGACATTCGAATTATGCGAATTTCTAAATTTGATAGTAATAAAGCACAAGATAAAATCGAGGCATTAGAAGGCGATATTGAGCAAGTAAAACACGATTTAGAACATTTGATTGATTTTGCAATTGCTTATTTTACACGACTTAAAGAAAAGTATGGAAAAGGTCGCGAACGTTTGACCGAATTGCGATCATTTGAAAATATAGAAGCTACAAAAGTTGTATTACGAAATACCAAATTGTATGTAAATAAAGAAGAAGGTTTCGTTGGAACTGGACTCAAAAAAGACGAATATGTTTGTGATTGCTCTGATATTGATGATGTTATCGTATTCTTGCGAGACGGAAATATGATGATTTGCAAAGTCGATGAAAAGAAATTCGTTGGAAAAGACATTATCCATATTGCAATTTTCGATAAGTCAGATAAACGAACAATTTACAACATGATTTATCGTGATGGAAAATCGGGTCCATCTTACATTAAACGTTTTAATGTAACTGGCGTTACACGCGACAAATTATACGATTTGACCAATGAAACCAAGGGATCACAAATATTATATTTTACGGCAAATCCAAATGGCGAAGCCGAAGTTATTACGATTTTGTTGCGTCAAGTCGGAAGCGTTAAAAAATTAAAATGGGATTTAGATTTCGCAGCAATGTCCATAAAAGGTCGTGCAACGAAGGGAAATTTGGTTACAAAATATCCTATCAAAAAAATCGAAATCAAAGAAAAAGGAATTTCGACTTTATTGCCTCGAAAAATATGGTTTGACGACACGGTTCAAAGATTAAATACCGATGAACGTGGAGAATTACTTGGAGAATTTCGACCTAGCGATAAAATTTTAATAATTTCTCAAACTGGAAAACTCAAAGTTATCACGCCCGAATTATCTACCCATTTCGATGAAGATATGGTTGTTCTCGAAAAATGGATTCCTAACAAACCAATTTCTGCTATTTATTATGATGGCGAAAAGGAACGTTATTATGTAAAACGATTCTTGGTTGAGGTCGAAAATAAAGAGGAAATTTTCATTACAGAACACGAAAAATCACAACTAGAAATTGTTGCAACAGATTATCGTCCGGTTGCAGAACTAGTTTTTACAAAAGTAAAAGGCGTTCAAAAGGAAAATTTAAAGATAGATTTAGAAAATTTTATTGCTGTAAAAGGAATGAAAGCACTTGGCAATCAATTGACTGCTGATAAAATAAAGCAAGTTAACTTATTAGAATCATTACATTTTGAAATTCCAGCCGAAATTATTGCTGAAAATATCGAAGTCGTTGAAGAAATAATTCTAGATGAAGTTGAAGATATTGAACCCGATGATGATGGGCAAATAACTTTATTCTAAATATTTAACAATTACTAATAATCTAATTAAATGATTTAGTAATTGTCAGATTTATAAAATATATTTTCATTAGATTAAAAAACACAAATTAAAAATTAAAATTATTTAAAGATACATTTTTTAAAAACAATCTACCTCGAATAATTTGGAGCTTCTTTTGTAATTGTCACATTGTGTGGATGACTTTCGTTAATTCCGCTTGCGGTTATTCGAACAAATTTTCCTGTTTCTTGTAGTGTTTGAATATCTTTTGATCCACAATATCCCATTCCAGCTCGGAGTCCACCAATAAATTGTTGCATACTCTCGTTCAACTCTCCTTTGTATGGAACTCGTCCAACAATACCTTCAGGAACTAATTTTTTTACATCATCTTCAACATCTTGAAAATATCGGTCTTTTGAACCTTCTTGCATGGCTTCTACTGAACCCATGCCGCGATAGGATTTGAATTTTCTACCTTCAAAAATGATAGTCTCACCAGGAGATTCTTTTGTTCCTGCAAGCAATGAACCCAACATTACACAGTCAGCACCTGCCGCAATTGCTTTTGGGATGTCTCCAGTATAACGAATTCCGCCATCTGCAATAACTGGAACTCCAGTGCCTTTTAATGCCGCTGCAACTTCTAAAACTGCAGAAAATTGTGGAAAACCTACACCTGCTACAATTCTGGTTGTGCAAATTGAACCTGGTCCAATTCCAACTTTTACGCCATCTGCTCCATGTTCTACTAAAAATTTTGCTGCTTCGGGAGTTGCTATGTTTCCAACAATAATATCTAGATTCGGAAATTTAGATTTCACAAGTTTCAAAACATCTACAACACCTTGTGTATGCCCATGAGCGGTGTCAATAATTACTGCATCGACGCCAGCTTTCACTAGTGCTTCGGCTCTTTGCAAGGCATCAGAAGTCACGCCAATTGCGGCTGCAACTCGCAATCGTCCGAAAGAATCTTTGTTTGCAATAGGTTTTTGTGTAAGTTTTGTAATATCTCTAAAAGTAATTAATCCAACAAGTTTATATTCTGAATTTACAACTGGTAATTTTTCTATTTTATGACCTTGCAGGATCACCTCGGCTTCTTCTAAAGAAGTTCCCTCTGCAACTGTAACCAAATTTTGGCTGGTCATCACTTCAACTATTGGTCGGATATTATTTTTTTCGAAACGTAAATCTCGATTGGTAACAATCCCTTTCAAGATTTTATTTTCATCGACTATTGGGATTCCTCCAATACCAAATTCTTTCATAACTGCTTTAGCATCGGCTACAGTTGCGGATAATTGTAAGGTTACTGGATCGATAATCATTCCAGATTCTGCTCGTTTTACTTTTCGGACTTTAGCTGCTTGTTGCTCAATAGTCATATTTTTATGTAAAACTCCAATTCCGCCTTCTTGAGCCATTGCAATTGCCATAGAACTTTCTGTAACGGTGTCCATTGCAGCAGAGACAATAGGAACATTTAATGTTATATTTCTAGAAAATTTTGATTGTATGCTTACTTCTCGAGGTAGTACATTAGAGAAATTAGGAACTAAGAGTACATCATCGTAAGTTAATCCTTCGCCTATAATTTTAGAGTTGTGTGCGATCATTGCAATTTGTAGTTGTAGTTAAATTGCATGCAAATATAATCTATTTTTTTTAGATATTTAGACTTAGATTTCAGAATTATAAAAATAGAATAGTTTTTAACTAATTTTATTAGAAATTTAATGAAATTCACTAAATAAAATAGTTGCTTCGTTGTAAGCACTTTCAAAACTCATTGGACTTGTTTTAGTGTTCTGTTTTTGAGCCGTAAAATAGGATAGTAGTTTTTCGGTTGGCATGTTACCTGTCAAATCATCGGTAGCCATTGGGCAACCACCTAAACCCTGAATTGCGCCATCAAACCTTTTGCAACCCGATTTATATGCCGCATCAATTTTCTCAAACCATTTATCTGGAGTGGTGTGCAAATGGGCTCCAAATTCAATATTTGGATATTTGGGAATAAGATTTGAAAATAAATAACGAATCACATCTGGGCTAGATGTTCCAACTGTATCTGAAAGAGAAAGAATTTTTACTCCCATGGCAGATAATTTGTCAGTCCATTCTCCAACAATTTCAACATCCCATGGATCTCCATAGGGATTTCCGAAACCCATTGACAAATAGGCAACAACTTCTTTATTTGTTTTGTAAGCAATTTCTAAAATTTCTTGAAGTGTAACTAAACTTTCAGCAATGGTTTTATGCGTATTTCGCATTTGAAAATTCTCCGAAATTGAGAACGGAAAACCCAAGTATTGAATTTCTTTATGTTGAGATAATAGTTCTGCACCATGAGTATTTGCTATAATTGCGAGCAGTTTACTTTGCGTTTGTGATAAATCTAAATGTGCTAAAACTTCGGCAGTATCTTGCATTTGTGGAATTGCTTTTGGTGAGACAAAGCTTCCAAAATCAATAGTATCAAAACCTACTCGTAACAATGATTGAATATAATTTACCTTTTTTTTGGTTGGAATAAAAGGTTTGATACCTTGCATGGCATCGCGTGGACATTCGATTATTTTGATTGATTTTTCCAAGATGCTAATTTACAAAGTTTTTTTTTGAATTCATAGAAAATAAAATATTACGTTATTTGGTAATAATTGATATTATTACGTATTTTGGTAATTATTATAATTATTACGTATTTTGGTAATAATATTAATTATTACGTATTTTGGTAATAATTTTAAAAAATAAATGACAAATTTAATTTTTTTTTATTAATTTTGAATTATGATAGTTATAATAACAGGAGATATTGTCAATTCGAGGAGAAAAAAAACTACGATTTGGATTGATAATTTTAAAAAATTATTGAGCACTTTCGGAAAAAGCCCAACAGACTGGGAAATTTTCAGAGGTGACGAATTTCAAATAGAAATTAAAAACCCAGAAGACTCTTTAGTTATTGCTCTACAAATAAAAGCCTATTTTAAATCATTGAATCTCGATGTAAGGATGAGTATTGGTTTTGGAGATAAATCCTATAAATCTAAAAAAATATCTGAAAGCAACGGTACTGCTTTTTCTCGTTCTGGAGAAGTTTTTGAAACTCTAAAAAAACAAAAAATAAATTTAGCAATCAATTCGGGGAATCCAGATTTTAACTATCAAATGAACCTAATGCTTCGTTTGTGTTTAACCTTCATGGACAACTGGTTGGTGCAATCTGCTGAATTTGTTCAAGTTGCAATCAAAAATCAAAAACTTTCGCAAGATGAAATTGGTGTTATATTAGGCATTAATCAAGCGGCAGTAAGCCGCAGACGAAAACGGGCTAATTTTGATTTAGTGATGGAAACAGATAGATATTTTCGTCAGAAAATAAAAACTATCGAAGTATGATTATTTTTATAAAACTACTTTTGGCTCACTTATTAGGCGATTTTTTATTGCAACCAACTTTGTGGGTGATTGACAAAGAAAACAAAAAGCTCAAAAGTATTTACCTATATATTCATACGATTATTCATGGAATTTTGGCTTGGCTATTGGTTTTTGAACTTGATTTTGGTTGGTTTGCACTAATTTTAGCAATATCACACGGAATTATAGATTTTTTAAAACTTTACTATCAAAAACCAACAAGCAGACGCAAGTGGTTTATTGCAGACCAAGTTTTGCATATAGTTGTAATTATATTAATTGCAAGTCTTTACAAAAAATTATCAATTGACTTTAATGTTTTTGACAATCGTTTTTGGATAGTTACAACTGGAGTTTTATTTTTAACAAAACCAACATCTGTAATACTAAAAAATATAATTTCTGTTTGGACACCAGAAAATGTTTCCGAAAATGATAATTCACTACAAAATGCTGGGAATTATATCGGAATACTGGAACGTTTACTGATTTTTTGTTTTTTATTAACTGGACATTTTGATGCAATAGGATTTTTATTAGCTGCCAAATCTATATTTAGATTTGGAGATTTGAAACAAGCAACGGACAGAAAATTAACCGAATATGTACTAATTGGAACTTTTTTGAGTTTTGGAATTGCAATTTTAGTTGGGTTTTTATCTCAATATTTGATTTTACATATTTGACAAAATCCTTTTGTTAATTGCTTTTATTAATG
The DNA here is from genome assembly GCA_043779445.1 of Bacteroidota bacterium. GTDB lineage: Bacteria > Bacteroidota > Bacteroidia > Flavobacteriales > Flavobacteriaceae > Flavobacterium. The sequence goes on along the minus strand of JAYWEG010000105.1, from coordinate 404 downwards.
CTGGTCCTTCATAGATGAAACCCGTATAAAGTTGCAGCAAACATGCCCCAGCATCTAATTTTTCAAGAGCGTCCGATGCAGAATGAATTCCTCCAACTCCAATTATTGGAAATGATTTATTGCTTTTTTCTGAAAGAAAACGAATTACTTCTGTAGATCGATTAGTTAATGGTTTACCCGATAATCCTCCTGTTTCGGATTTATTTTTGGATTGTAGATCGTTACGAGAAATGGTTGTATTTGTAGCAATTACTCCAGATATTTTAGTTTCATTTACAATATCAATAATGTCTAAAAGTTGCTCATTTGTTAAATCTGGTGCAATTTTTAGAAGAATTGGTTTTTGATTTATTTTTTTTGAATTTAGGGTTTGTAAAGCTAACAATAGTTTAGTAAGTGGAGCT
>JAYWEG010000104.1:0-2040 GCA_043779445.1 Bacteroidota bacterium | reverse complement strand
CTAACTTTTTTCTTCTTTATTGAAGTAAACCAAGTAATAATACATTTGTTTTTCTTCGTCCCAGCCTTTTTCTACAAATTTTTCGGCACTTTCTGGGTTTATAAAATCTAATTTAATTTGAATGTGCGTATCTAAATTAATCACGTTTTTCATGCTTCTTCTAGCATCAGAGACCGCTGCGTTGGCTATAGGAAAAGTAGTTAAATCTTCAATACTATATTTTTCGCCTTTGTCTACTTTATAGTTTTTAAATTCCGAAATTAAATCAGGATTGTCTATTACTTCATTCAAAAAATTACTTTCTTCAAAAGTGTCATTTTTAGCAAAATGATTCACGGCTCGGTTCATAAACATCACTTCTTCTTTTTTGTCTTCAGCAGGAAATACAACCTCCTTGGCAAAATCTTGACAAAATTTCAGGTACTTTTTGGTCATAAAGTTTTCGTCCTGAAAAGCATCTACAGACAGGAAATGTTCTAGCCAATATCTTGCATCATATCTATTAGAATCTACCGTTAAAATCTTGTATCCTTCTTCTTTTTTGTAATTAAAAATAATACAGCCTTTGTCTAATTTGTTTAAATTGATGCCTTGTTGCAAAATCATTTCTAATGATGTTCCTTTTTCTTCAAACTGCAAAAAATCGGCTTTTAATTCGCTTTTAAAAATTCCAATGGCATCTACTACATTATTGTCTATAGAAATATTGGTTAAATGGGTTACATAAACCTCTCCGTTTTTTATGTGCGGATGGTTAGATTGTTCAAATAAATGTCTTGTTATGTTTTTAGAAACGTCGTGAGTTTTGCTTGGATTTTCGAAAATTTCTGAGGCGAATTTGTACATTTCGTTATATTCTAAATCAACATCATGAGCAAACTGGAAGTAGTTTTCTTCTTTGTCACGAAAAGGTTTTAAGAAAAATTCTTTGATAAGCGGAACAATTTCGTCGTTTAAAGAAAATGTTTGCTCAGATAAGAAAATCTCTTCGTTACGGCTTTTGTTTCCCACTCTGTGAATAGAAAGACTTTCGATATGTGTGTTAAATAAGTTGATCATTTTTTTTTTTTTTTAGAGAAAAGATGCAAGAAACAAGATTTTTACTTATTTTCTTGCTTCTTGCATCTTTTCTCTTAATTCTTTTTTTTAATTCCAATTTTCTTCAAACCCAAAATCTTCATAGCCTTCGTCATCAGAAAACATATCCAGATCGTCTTCATCAAGATCGTCTTCAAATTCGTTATAATTTTCTTGTTCCATATCGGCTTCAAATATTTTTTCGCCAGATTCTAGAGGCATTTCACCATGAGAAAAAATCGTTTCCGGATACAATGTTCCAGCAGAAATTTCTTCTACTGCAGCCAATTCTACAAGGAAAGTCCACATATTTATAAAATCATAAACATATATAATCTTGGTATTTTCTTGGTCAAGAATATCCGAAAGTTGATAGTCCGACATGATTTTCATTTCGCCAAGTGTGTCGCCAGAATCAAACATGGGAATTTCGTCTTCCTGATTCCAAGTAGCATCACAAGTATAAAACGAAGCAACTTCGAGACCATCAAAACCAAAAGAATTGAAAATTGCATTGTGAAAATCTTCTAAAGTGTCGTCTTCGAGAATAGCAATATCTCGAAAAATATCTTCTTCAGAATCGAGAATTACCCTAAATTTATAAATCATTTTGTAAAAATTTTATAGAAACGCAAATGTAAAATATAATTTATGAACTATGAATTACAAATTGCGATTTGTTGAAAAGATTTTAAATGATTTTAAAAAATTATGAATCAACTCCCTATAATCGAATAATACAAAGGCAAACCAATTGTAATATTAAACGGAAAAGTTACCGCTAGTGCCATTGGCAAATAAAGTCCTGGATTGGCTTTTGGCACTGCAATTTTCATTGCTGCTGGTACTGCAATATAAGATGCACTGGCTGCAAGGATTGCAAAAATAAATCGGTCTCCAACATTATTAGAAATATATTGACTTATAAAATCAACAAAACAACCATTTATCAATGGAATTATT
>JAYWEG010000103.1:0-12953 GCA_043779445.1 Bacteroidota bacterium | reverse complement strand
TCGAACTACTTTTGATACCGAAGATCGCGCCTCTCAACATTTTCTTTTTTTAGAAAAGACTATTGTTTTTGGCGGAATATTTAGATTGTAGATTTTTTTAAAATTTATTTAAAACGATTTATTTAAATATAAATTAAATAATAAAATCAAAAAATCCTAATACTTTATTAGAAAAAATATTCTACAAAATCAGCAACCCAAATTCTCTTAAGGTATTGATGGGTTTAGAGAACCAAAACAATTCAAAATCATTGAAATTGGTTTCGAAATCGTTTTTAATGTTTTGAAAAGTCAACATTTTTGGATTCGAAACTTTAATTTTTTCTAAAATACCAAGCAACCATTCACCTTCTTGTTTGCTAGTTTGAATTGTGAAATTGTCTTTTTTGTCATGAAAAGTTAAACTCATCATTTCCCACGAATTTCCTTTTTTAGTTTTTATAGACGTTTCCACTGATGGCTTTCCTCCTATCCAAATAATTTTTGAAGTTGGTTTTGTATTAAAATTTTCTTCTTGGAAAAGTGAACTTTCAATAAAATCTTTTGTGATCGTTGTTTTTGGGATTTTAAAATCGAACCAATCTTGCAAGTTATAGTCAAAACAAATTCCGTGCATGTAATTGTATAAAGATTTTTTGAGACCAAAACTAAATTGGTCATGATCAATTCCTGTTTTGTCTTTAAAATTGATATCGTTATTAGCAAAAGATATTGGATTAATATCTGGAATCAGACCATAATTTTCAGGATTCATTCCTACTGGACTGTGCGCTGTCATGGCAAATTGATGCCAAAATCCTGATTGTAAAATGCCAATTTCGAACAATTGTCGAACCATTTCGAGACTATCAACCGTTTCCTGAATGGTTTGTGTTGGATAACCGTACATCAAATAAGCATGAACCATGATTCCAACTTCTGTGAAATTTCGGGTTACTTTTGCTACTTGTTCTACGGTAACTCCTTTGTCGATTAGTTTTAAAAGTCTGTCAGAAGCCACTTCTAAACCTCCAGAAACGGCGATGCAACCCGATGCTTTTAGCAAAACACACAAATCTTGTGTGAAACTTTTCTCAAACCGAATGTTTGTCCACCAAGTAACCGCAATTTTTCGACGTAAAATTTCAAGTGCAACTTCCCGCATTAAGGCTGGTGGAGCTGCTTCATCGACAAAATGAAATCCGTTTTGACCCGTTTGAAGTACCAATTCCTCAATTCGATCTACAATAATTTTGGCTGCAATCGGTTCATATAATTTAATATAATCTAAAGAAATATCACAAAAAGTACATTTTCCCCAATAGCAGCCATGTGCCATTGTGAGTTTATTCCAGCGACCATCACTCCACATTCGGTGCATAGGGTTTACTACTTCTATTACAGAAATGTAATTATCGAGTTGCAAATCAGAATAATCTGGTGTACCAACTTCGGATTGTTTGTAATCCTTTCGCAAAGCATTATTTTTGTAAACTACTTTTCCGTTTTCTACTAAAAAAGTTCTTTTAAATTGCATCTCAACTGCGCTCGATGTGATAAAATCATATAGTAATTCAACTGGCAGCTCTCCGTCGTCAAGAGTTATAAAATCAAAAAATTCAAAAACTCGAACATCGGTCAAAGAACGTAATTCGGTGTTTGGGAAACCACCACCCATAGAAATTTTAATTTCTGGATAATTTTTTTTTACGAATTGAGCACATCGAAAGGCAGCATATAAATTTCCTGGAAAAGGAACCGAAATCAAAAATAAACTAGGTTTTATGGTTTTTATTTTTTCTTCCAATAACTTCAAAGTAATTTCATCGATATAGGAAAGTTCTTGATTTAGAGCTAAATACAATTCATCAAAAGAATTTGCACTTCTGCCTAAACGTTCCGCATAGCGACTAAAACCAAAATTTAAATCTATACAATCGACAATAAAATCTGAAATATCCTCGAGGTACAATGTTGCTAAATGCTTCGCTTTATCTTGCGTTCCCATGGTTCCAAAAGCAAAATCGAGTTCTTCGTTTTGAGTAAATCGTGAAGCTTCGGGCAAAAAATAATCTTGACAAATTTGCAATGCCAATGTTGGATTTTTACCTTGTAGAAAATTAATTACTGGATCAATTGTTTTTAAATATTCGTCTTGCAGTGCTAAAATGCGTTTGGAATTTAGATCTATCACTTTTGGGTTATCTTCATATTTTTTGCTTACTACATCAAACATTTTTTCTAAACCTACTTTCGAAAATAATTCTAATATGACTTCAATTCCCAAATCGGCTTGAGTTGAAACAATGTTTTTAGTATTCAAAAAACCTTTCAAATAGGCAGTTGCTGGATACGGAGTATTGAGTTGCGTAAACGGCGGAGTAATAAGAAGTAGATTTGGGTTCAAAAGAAATATTTCTTGCAAAAATATTCTAATTTTAAACAATAAATACAAATGAATAATTTTAATTTCCTTTCAACCAAATTTTTATATTTTTGCCAAACAAATTTTTTTTATGAAAAAATATTTTTTGGTTATTTTCTTTGCATCTTTTCTTACTCACGCTCAACAAATTGATAGTTTAAAAACCGAAACTTCAATACTTGAAAATAATGAGATACAGAGTTATAAAATTAATTCTGATTTGAATTTTGAATATAAAAAACCACGTTTTTGGGAATTCATAAATCGACTTCCAAAAGATTTTTGTGCCATGGGAAGTTTGGTTGTCCAAAAAAATAATTTAATCTTCGGCGGAATATCAGTTGTTTCAACAGTTGCTTTGTTGCCTGTTGATCAAAAAATAATAGACAATTCAAGACAACTAGGTCAACAAATCGGTATAGAAGATGGTCATGATTATTTTGGCCCACTAAAATTTATTCCACGTAAAATAAATGGTGGGATTTATAATCTTGGTAATGGTTTTACTTCTATTTTACTTGCAGGAGGAATTTTGACATTTGGTCTAATTGAAAAAGATTATAGAGCCATTCATACTGCCAGTGAAATTGGTGAAGGTCTAATTGCATCTGGAGTTTTTGTACAAACCATCAAGAGAATAACTGGTAGAGAAAGTCCATTTGTTGCAGAAGAATATGGTCACAAAGGTGGCGATTGGAATCCGTTTCCTTCGTTTAATGCCTATGCTACGGCAACACCAGCCTACGATGCGGTTCCGTCTGGTCATTTATCTACTTTTATGACCACTTTTGTAATTATTTCCGAAAATTATAAAGAAAAAAAATGGATTAAACCTGTGGGTTATTCCATGATGGGTTTACTTTGTTTCGAAATGTTACAAAGCAAAGTTCATTGGGCTTCGGATTATCCACTTGCAATTTTTATGGGCTATATTGTTGGAAAAAGTATTGTAAAAAATCGAATTGTCGAAAAAACTACCAAAACAATTGGAGATCATCAAAATTTTAAACCAAAATTCAATTATAGTTTTAGTTCAGATCGAAATTATTCTTTGGCTGGAATGACTATTACTTTTTAAGATTTATTTCATAAATTTGTTTAAAATACAAAAATGCCAAACGACTGTATCACATTTCAAGATTCGGGATATTTTTCACCAATTATGGTTGATTATTTAAACGAAGAATCTGCGTTAAAACCATTGTATAATCGTTTTCCTGATGTTAAAAATTTTGAAATCCAAATTCAAGCAAAGCAACTCAATTTTATTGATAATGCAAATATCAAAAGAACCACTTTAGTTGATGAATTAACGAATCAATATTCGAATTTAGTTTCTTCTGAAACAACTTTAAACAACATTAAACTTTTAAACAATTCAAACACTTTTACAATAACCACCGGGCATCAACTCAATTTGTTTACTGGTCCTTTATATTTTTTATACAAAATAATTTCAACAATCAATTTGTGTAAAGAATTAAAATCAAACTATCCAGATCAAAATTTTGTTCCTATATATTGGATGGCAACCGAAGATCATGATTTTGAAGAAATTAATTATTTTACTTTCAAAGGCAAAAAATTTCGTTGGAATAAAGAAACTTCTGGACCAGTTGGACGTTTATCGACTGATGGTTTAAACGAAGTTTTCACTTTTTTTGCTAAAGAATTAGGTTCTGGACAAAATGCTGAATTCCTAAAGAATTTATTTGAACAATCCTATGTGAAACATTCGAATTTAGCAGATGCAACCCGATATTTAGCAAATGAATTATTCGGAAACTACGGACTAGTTATTTTAGATGCAGATAATCGTAATCTTAAAAAAGTTTTTTCTCCCTACATAAAGTCCGAATTATTACAGCAAAAATCTTTCGAAAAAGTAAATGAAACAATTGCAAAAATTCACAATTATACCATACAAGTAAATCCTCGTGAAATAAATTTATTTTATATTTTAGATCAACTTCGAGAGCGAATTATTCTCGAAAATGGAATGTACAAAATAAATAATACTAAAATAGAATTTTCTGAATCAGAAATTTTAGTAGAACTAGAAAATTTTCCGGAGCGATTTAGTCCAAATGTAATTTTGCGCCCTTTGTATCAAGAAGCCATTTTACCGAATCTTTGTTATATTGGCGGCGGAGGAGAAATTGCCTATTGGTTAGAATTGAAATCTACTTTTGAACATCATCAAGTTACATTTCCGATATTGATGTTGCGCAATTCTGTGCTTTTAGTAACAGAAAAACAAAAAAACAAAATAGACAAACTACAATTGACTTGGTCGGATTTATTTTTGAAACAAAACGAACTTGTAAACAACAAAATAAAACTATTCTCTGAAAATAAATTCAATTTCGATCAGCAAAAAACTTTTTTGAATCAACAATTTGAAAAATTAGTAGCCATTGCAAAACAAACCGACAAATCGTTTATAGGAGCCGTAAAAGCGCAGGAGGTAAAGCAAATTAAAGGATTAGAAAATCTCGAAAAACGATTATTGAAAGCCGAAAAAAGAAAACATTCTGAAGAATTGAAAAGAATTACAGATTTACAAAATGAATTATTCCCAAATGAAAGTTTGCAAGAACGCCAAGCCAACTTTTCCGAATTTTATGAAGAATTCGGAGTTGATTTAATCGAAAAATTAATTAGTAATTTAAATCCACTTTCAAAAAACTTCGAAATAATTACTTTGTAAATATTCCTAAAAATCTATTTCAAATACAATTAAATACACTATTTTTGCACAAAATTTTAAAAAATAAAAAATGGCTTCAAATAGAACCTTTACCATGATTAAACCAGATGCAGTAGCAAATGGACACATCGGAAACATTTTAGCAATGATCACAAATGGTGGTTTCAAAATTGTTTCTCTAAAATTAACACAACTAACCGTTGCAGATGCTCAAGCATTTTATGCTGTTCACGCTGCAAGACCATTCTACGGTGAATTAGTAGAATTTATGTCACGAGGACCAATTGTGGCTGCAATTCTAGAAAAAGACAATGCTGTTGATGATTTTAGAACTTTGATTGGTACTACAAACCCTGCTGATGCTGCCGAAGGTACAATCAGAAAAGCTTATGCAACTTCAATTGGAGAAAATGCAGTTCATGGATCAGATAGTGACGAAAATGCTGCTATTGAAGGTGCATTTCATTTTGCAGGAAGAGAGCAATTCTAATATTTACCCAAAATACTTTTCAAATCCCATTTCGAAAGATTTGGGATTTTTTGATTATATTCGTATTTTAAACAATAGAAAATGAACTCTAACGAAACACTATTACATAAATTTTATATAGCTTTTTCTAATTCCGATTTCGATGAAATGGCAAGTTGCTATCATCAAAATATAATTTTTGAAGATCCAGCTTTTGGAATTTTACATGGAGAATCTGTTAAAAAAATGTGGCAAATGTTAATTGAAAGAAGCAAAGGAAACATTAAAATTGATTTTTCAAATGTAATAGCAGATGAATTTTCTGGTGGAGCTCGATGGATTGCAACCTATAATTTTAGCCAAACAAATAGAAAAGTTGTAAATGTAATAGAGGCAAAATTCGAATTTCAAGATGGATTAATTATCAAGCATACCGATTTTTTTGACTTATATAAATGGTCAAAACAAGCTCTTGGATGGAAAGGTTTTTGGCTTGGTTGGACAAATTTTATGAAAAATAAAATTCGAAAAACGGCTCAAAAATCCTTAGAAATTTACCTAAAAAAATGATTATTTTTCTTCGAAATCTTCAAAATTAAAATTCCATTTTTTATCATTTTCGTACCATAATTGTCCATTAGTAACATGCAATGGGCAATCGAAATTATTAGTAAAAAGCGCTCCAGTTCCTAAACCTTGTGGCATTGGATTCTGCTCTAAAAAAGTCCATTGAGCGATAGCGTTCAGACCAATATTGCTTTCCAAAGCAGAGGTAATCCACCATTTTATTTGGTGTTTTTCGGCTAAATAAATCCATTCTTTTGTTCCCCGAAAACCACCTACAAAACTTGGTTTCAGAATGATGTATTGCGGTTTAATTTTGATTAATAATAGCTCTTTTTCTTCGATGGAAAACACACCAATTAATTCTTCATCTAACGCAATTGGAATTGGACTCGTTTTACATAACTCTGCCATCATGTCATGCTGGTTTTTAGCAATAGGTTGCTCAATGCTATGCAATTCAAATTCAGATAATTGATTAATCTTATCTAAAGCATCATTTGAATTGAATGCACCGTTAGCATCAACCCGAATTTCGATGTTTTTCGCACTGAAATGCAGTCTAATATATCGTAACAATTGTAATTCTTTGTTGAAATCAATGGCTCCTATTTTAAGTTTAATACAACTAAAACCATCAACAATTTTTTGCTCAATTTGTTGCAACATAAACGACTCAGTTCCCATCCAAACTAGACCGTTAATCAAAATGCTTTTTTTTGTATTTGTAAACTCAGATGGAAACAACAAAAAAGGGGTTTCACTTTGTAACGATTGGAACGCCATTTCGACTCCAAATTGAATAGACGGAAACTCCAACAAAGCTTCCCAAAGTTTGTCTTTTCCCAGATAAATATTACTACAAGTCCATTGCAATTTTTCTTCGTAATCGGGTCTGTCATCACAACTCAATCCACGTAAAATTCCACACTCACCTATTCCAATTTTGCCTTCATTTTTAAGTATCAAAAACCAGGTTTCTTTTTCGTTCATAATGCCTCTTGAAGTTCCTGAGGCTTTTTTGAAAATCAAATTATATTTATGATAGGTTGCTGTCAAAAGTTGAGGTTGATGTTAAGGTTTAAAATTTAATTTTCTAATAGTCTAAGAATTCTATCAAAATTTTTGTTAACAATTCCAACTTTCTGAAATTCATCAAAATCAGATTTGGTTTTGTTTTTCCAACTTTCGGTAGCGGTAACATTTTGGTTTTTATATTTTTTATGTAATTCTTTCGCCACGCTAAAGTCATCCATCAAAATATATAAATGTGCTAAATAGAGTTGTATGGACAATTCCGATGTATCTACTTTTTCTCCTTCTTTCAAAATTTTTAGTGCTTTGTCGTATTGTTTTGAAAAAATATAATATTTCCCAAGTGAAACATAGTCATTAATTTTTGTGTTACCATATTCAAAAATAACTGAGTTTAGTAAATCAATAGCTTCCGTATATTTTTCTTGTTTAAAATACTCATTAGCATCGTTTCTTGCAGAATTTAAAATTGAATTATTTGTAGACTTATCACTCAAACATTGAAAACTAATTTCTGTAATAAGTTTATTTTTTTCTATTTCCAAAAGTTTTTGATATTCATCAATGGTATATTTTTTTTGAATACTATTTGATAAGCCAACACAAAAAACATCTGAATGTATCATTTTTTTTGCAATTTCGGATGTTTTACAATCTTTGAGAAGCTCCATTCTGCTTAAAGGATTCCATCCTCGATGCAATTCATTGTTAACCCAAGGCACAATTTCTAGAACTATTTTCTCATTCAAAACCCAATTTTTGCTTTCGAAACCAAACCAAACATTATTCAAATCAGAAAGTTCTCGTGTAGCATTTAATTTTATGAGTTTTGAATCTTTATCAACTGGTTCATTTTGAAACAATATTGCTTTTATTGGCTTTCCCGTTTGTTTGTAAGCATTTGCTGATTTAGAGTCAGGAAACAAAGCATATTTACAAGCATCATCGCCAGACACTTTCGAAAGTATAAAAATTCCACCAGCAGCACCTTGACTGTATCCACTTGGATCTGGAATTGATTTGAGTAATGAAACTAAACTCGAAGTAAGTTGTTGATTGTGGTCTAAAAGTGTGATTCTATATACAAATTCTGTAGTACCACGAGGGAAATCTTCGGATTTAATGATAACTCTTTCTCCTGCTTTAACTACAATTTGTTGATTTGTATTACGTTCTTTGTCCCAGTATCCATCCTTTTGGGCGTAAAAAGGGTTAGAAAATAAAATAAACACTAGAAAGAAATTTTTCATTATTCGAAATTAAAAAAATAAATAACGAAAATACAAAATAAACTCCTATTGAAAAAAATAAAACTTGTAGAAAATAAAAAATCCTCCTATTCGGAAGATTAAAAATGGCAAGCGACCTACATCGCACCGCTCAACCGCGTACCCTTGCTATGTTCCCATCCTGGGGGAGTCTGCAGGAGCTGGTCGTGTAGGACTTGCCGCTGCAAAAGTAATCTCTTTTTATAGTTTATGCAAGTGGTTTTTAAATTTAATTTATTTTGTATATTGTGATTTTTAAAATCAAACAAATGAAAACTTATAAAGCATTAGCATTCATAATTTTAGCATCTTCAATAGTGAGTTGTTGGAACTCAAAAAGTAATACTGAAAGTTACTTTTCCGTTGATAAATCGAAAGTAAAAGACCAATACACAAACAAAGAAAATGTTTTATTTGCTCTAAAAAATCCTGAAAACAAAAAAATTGATAGTATCGTTTACTACATGAACGATAAAAACATAGGATCAAAAAAAGGTATTGAAACTTTTTCTGTTTCTTTGAAAGATGAAAAATTTGGTGATCAAAGCCTCAAAGCCATTGTATATTTTGAAGGCCAAAACCAAGAAATTAGTTCAACTGTTGAAATCATATCTGATATTCAGCCAAAACTTTTAAAGTATGAAGTTATTAATGTTTTTCCGCATGATACTACTACTTTTACTGAAGGTTTGGAGTTTTATAATGGGATTTTGTATGAAAGTTCTGGGTTGAAAGGAAAATCAAAATTATTGAAAACCGACTACAAAACAGGTAAAATTTTAGATTTCATTAAATTGGATGATCAATATTTTGGGGAAGGAATTACAATTCTAAAAGACAAAATATATCAACTAACATGGCAGGAAAAAACAGGTTTTATATATGATGCAAAAACATTTAAACTCGAAAAAACATTCAAATATGATGGGGATCAAGAAGGTTGGGGAATGGCAAATGATGGTGTAAATATTTATCATAATGATAGCACGGAAAGTATTTGGAAAATGAATCCTGATACTCAAAAAATGATTGATAAAATCAAAGTATATTCTGGTGATGCGAAAGTTATTAAACTAAATGAACTTGAATGGATTGATGGTAAAATGTACAGTAATATTTGGCAAAAAGATGCCATTGTGGTGATTAATCCTAGTAATGGAGCCGTAGAAGGGATTTTGAATTTTGCTGATTTACGAGCAAAATACAAAATTCCGGTTGATGATGTTCTGAACGGAATTGCCTACAATCCTTCAACTAAAACTATTTTTGTTACTGGAAAAAACTGGGATAAAATGTTTGAAATAAAGGTTTCTGAATAATCTAAAATAAAAATATGCCTTTACTCAAAAAGTTTTCCCCTTTTTATAATCTTGCGATTTTCTATTTGATTTTGAGTTTTGTACTCAGAATTATATTACTTTTTCATCCAATTACCCAAGCGAGTTTTGGAAGTGTTGAAATTCTGAAAATTATTTTTCTAGGTTTATTATCAGATTTTTTTGTATTTATTGTTGCAAGTGCTTTTTTGTGGTTGTATCTTATTTTTATATCGAATTCAAAATACTCAAAACCAGTAGGATATATCATTTTTGGAATTTTATTTTCCTTGTTACTTTATGTTTATTTTGGGAATACAATCCTGAATGAATATGGCGGTTCTGCTCCAGAAATTGGAATTAGTTTTGTGTTTTTAAAAACATTTTTATTCGGTTTATTACTTTTTCTTCCAAAATTTAGGTCTAAAATTAGATTTTGGCTTTTTAGTTTTGTAATCTTTTTATTTGTTGTACTCATTTTACAAAATGCTATTAGCGAATACTTTTTTTGGAATGAATTCGGTCTTCGGTATAATTTTATTGCTGTAGATTATTTGGTTTACACCAACGAAGTCATAGGAAATATCATGCAATCCTATCCTATTGTTCCAATTTTTATAGGACTTTTTTCAATCGCTGGAATAATTACTTATTATATTGTTAAAAAATCTAAGAATTTTATAGAAGAAATTCCAACTTTTGCAGAAAAAACTAAAATTTCTGTAATTTATTTCATTTTATTTGGAATTTCAATTCTTATGATTCCGTTTTTATCAAATCAACAAAATTCCCAAAATATTTTCACAAACGAACTGCAAGCAAACGGATTACATAAATTCTACTTAGCATTTATGAACAGTGAATTAGATTATTTCAAATTCTATAAAACCTTGCCTGCTACTGAAAGTTATGCAACGTTAAAAAATCAAATTCCAGAAATTTCATACGAAACAACACAACGAACTATTACAAGTGATTTACCAGAAAATCTCAAAAATGTAGTACTAATTACTATTGAAAGTTATAGCGCAAAATTCCTTAAAACTTATGGTAACAATCAAAACATCACACCGTTTTTGGATAGTTTAGTTACAAAAAGTTTACTTTTTTCTAATCTTTATGCTGTAGGAAGCCGCACTGTTAGAGGATTAGAGTCTGTAACATTGTGTTTGCCACCAACCGCAGGCGAAAGTGTTGTAAAACGAAAAGACAACAAAAACAAATTCTCAACCGGAAGTGTTTTTGCGAAAAAAGGCTATAATGTAAAATACATCTATGGTGGCGATGCCTATTTTGACAACATGGAAGATTTTTTTTCTGGAAATGGTTATGGAATTGTAGATAAAAAAACATTTAAGCCAAATGAGATTTCTTTTGTAAATGTTTGGGGCGTTTGCGACGAGGATTTATACAAAAAAGCAATTCAAACTATGAATTTGGAATTCAAGGAAAACAAACCTTTTTTCAATCATATTATGTCCGTGAGCAATCACAGACCATTTACTTTTCCTGATGGAAAAATTGATATTAAAAGCAAAAGTAAATCACGAAATGGTGGCGTGAAATATACCGATTATGCTATGAAAAAATTCTTTGAAATGGCAAAAAAACAACCTTGGTATAACAACACTGTTTTTGTAATTCTTGCCGATCATTGCGCCTCGAGTTCAGGAAAAACAGAACTCCCAATAGATAAATATAGAATCCCCGGAATGATTTTTGACCCTGCCAAACAACCCGAAGTTTGTAACAAAATGATGTCTCAAATAGACATTATGCCAACACTTTTTGGATTATTAAATTTCAATTATCAATCCAAATTTTTTGGTCAAGATGTGCTTAAATCCAATTACAAACCTCGTGCTTTAATTGCTACCTATCAGAATTTAGGATTAATAAAAGACAACGTTTTAACTATTATTTCGCCAAAACAAAAAGTAGAACAATTTGAATTAACACAAGTTCGAAATCCTAATTTAGGATCAGATTTTCAAATATTTTATGATCAAAAAGTATTAGAAAAACCCAGAAAAGATTTAGAAAAAGAAACCATATCCTATTATCAAACGGCTTCGGAATTATTGAAAAATAAGAAATATCAGAAGTAGTAATTTGTAATATTTGAGAAATTGATATAACACGAATTCCACAAATTCACACTAATTAATTTGTGGAAATTTATGGAATTTGTTTTAAACCGCAATAAAAATCACTCAGTATCTTTCTCCAATTCAATTCCAAATAACTTTCCTGTTTTCCAAAGACTTAAATCACGTTTTAGGCTTTTTTGGTTGCTTTCTGTAAAATCTTTTGAATCTAAATCACTCAAATCTGGTTTCCCAGCATTTATCCATGCCGTGTACCAAAAACTCGCCGTTGCCAAAACGGCTTTATTCATTTGCTTTTCGACCATTCCGTTTAATGATTTGTGAAACGATTCGACATATTCTTTTGATAAAACAGATTCGTTATATTTATTTTTTATAACAACTCCATTCGCATCTTTTTCGTACAGTTTAGTAGCGTCAAAAGTCAATTTCAAATTGCGATCCGCAAGCAAAAGTGGTTCAACAAAACTGTGAGTATCGTTTATCATTGCCCAAGTTGCAACTTCAACATTCTCAAAGTATTTTGCTTCACTGGTATGTAAATTATAATTTTTTCCAAACAAATTTGGCAGACGCGATTCCCACAATGCATGAATTCCTTTTTGATTTGTTTTTTGACCATCGTGATTATCTGTGGTATGCAATGGCATGTGAGCATCGGCAATGTAATGACCCAAATCTGCTGCGATAAACAATATTTCGGTTTTCTTTTTTTCTTTGAAAGCAATGGTTAATTTTGCCATCATGTCTTGAATATACCAAGGCAAAATGCCATTATTTTGAAGAAATTTCTCGTCATATTTCTTTTTGGCATCATCTAAAGTTTTCGGTAACGAATCTAAATTACCAAAATTCTCCATATCAAAATAGTGACGTGGGGCTTCGGCTTTATCTTTCAAAACCGATTTTCGCAAATCTGGAACTGTAGATTCTTCGGTAATAAAATCGATGTGATTATAGAAAAATGATTGCAAGGAACTTGGCAAAGCCAAAACTGCTCCTTTATTGATGTGTTCATGTCCAAAAATTCCCCAAGAAATGGTTGCAAATGATATGAAAATAATGGAAAAAAGTGTAAT
>JAYWEG010000102.1:0-13005 GCA_043779445.1 Bacteroidota bacterium | reverse complement strand
TTGCAAAAATATCTAAAAATTTATATTTTTTTCTTAAAATTTTCTAAATATTTCAACCATTGAACTAAAATTTTGATTTTAATTAAAATTTGTTTAAAAAAAATTTGTTATCAACAAAATAAAAGTGTTATTTGTCGTTGATTTCCGTAGTTTATCGAAATTAAGTTAATTGTATCTGAAATTATTGTTAATAAGTTTATTTTTGCATTAATATTGAAAGATTGATGATTAAAACTAAAAACACATTTATAAAAATAGTCCTCCCATTATTTTTATTTTTATTTTCTGCATGCAGTAATTCCTATATATCAAACTCCCCATCCACAGATTGGAAAGTAAATGATAGAATTGGAGGTTTTTTTTATAATACAAAATTTAAAAATCAAAAAACTGCGCCTGGAATGGTTTTTGTTGAAGGTGGAACTTTTTTAAGAGGCAAAGTTCAAGATGACGTGATGCATGAATGGAATAACCAAGCATCTAGGCAACATGTACAGTCTTTTTATATGGATGAAACAGAAGTAACTAATCAAATGTATGGAGAATACTTATATTGGGTTAAAACAGTTTTTTCTCCAGACAATCCAAAATATATAAATGTTTATCAAGGTGTTTTGCCCGATACACTAGTTTGGAGGCAACGACTTGGCTATAACGAAAACATGACAACAAATTATTTGCGTCATCCTGCCTATGGAGAATATCCAGTGGTTGGAGTTAACTGGGTTCAAGCGAATGAATTTGCAAAATGGCGAACAGATAGATTAAATGAACTTATTCTTGATAAAACTGGTTTCATCAAACCAGATTCAAAATTAAACGATGTAAATCCTGAAACAACATTTGATACCGAAACCTATTTGGCTTCGCCAAAATCAACCTATGGTGGTAATCAAGATATTACTTTGGGAGGAAAAATTTCTAAAAGAATGCAGTCTAGAGGTCAAAAAAAGAATCTTTACGTTCAAAAAACAGATGGTATTTTATCCCCTGAATATAGATTACCCACAGAATCCGAATGGGAGTATGCTGCCTCAGCCGATATTAGCCAACGCTACACAAATACATTGTTAGGTCAAAAACATTATCCTTGGTCTGGAAAATATACTCGATCTGGAAAAGGTAAAAAAATTGGTGACCAATTAGCAAATTTCAAACAAGCAGTTGGAGACTATTCTGGAGTTGCAGGCTGGTCCGATGATGGTTCAGATATTACAAACCGCGTAAAATCATACCCTCCAAACGAATATGGACTGTATGACATGGCAGGAAACGTTTCGGAATGGGTTGCCGATATATACAGACCTACAATTGATGATGAAACTAGTGACTTCAATTATTTTCGAGGAAATGTTTACATGAAAAATAAACGGAATCGGGATGGAACTTTTGAAATTATTACTCCCGAAACACAGCATTTTGATACTTTGAGTAATGGTAAAATAATTGCCAGAAATTTTCCTGGGCAAATTGCCAAAGTTCCTGTAGATGATAATGAAACATTTCTTAGAGCTAATTTTGATAAAAGCGATAATAGAGATTATCGTGATGGCGACCAACAATCTTCTAGATTTTTTAAAATGAGTGTTCTTAATGGAACTTTTGATCCAAAAAAAGCTTTTAAAATTCAAAATCAAAAAAAGAGAATGTACAATTCCCCAATTCAAGAAACAACCACTGATAGTCTAGGAAACATTATAAAAAAACTCGATAAATCTAACGATAGAACTACATTAATCAGCAACAAAGCTAGGGTTTATAAAGGTGGCTCTTGGGAAGACAAAGCCTATTGGTTAGATCCAGCTCAGCGTCGTTTTCTTTTTGAAGAAATGTCGACTAACAATCTTGGTTTTCGTTGTGCGATGAGCCGTGTTGGAACAAAATCTATGGACAGAAAAAGGATGAAAGGGTATAAAGTCCGAAAATATTCTTCGGATTACATTCCTGAAATTTAAACCTTATAACAAGATATTAAAGATTTAGATTTTTAACTAAAAATTAATATTCGTTTTCAGAATTCTATATCTTATTATAACTAATTTTATTGTCTATGAAAAATGATAATAAAAAAGGTTTTTATTTCAAACAATTCGAAGCACCGTTTCAAACCCCATTCGATAAATTATTTGGAATTTTCAAAGAACTCATTACGCACACTGCGGGAGATTTTGACGAAGCCATTGATTGGTTGCGTGAACTCGACAAAGAATATAAACTTACAACTCCAGAATATACCATTGAAGATTTTATTGAAGATCTCAAAGCTAAAGGTTACATTCGTGAAGAATTTAAAGACGATGGAACATCTGGTGGAATTGGAATTACAGCCAAAACGGAACGTGCTATTCGCCAAAGTGCACTCGACCAAATTTTTGGAAATCTAAAAAAGTCGGGTAACGGAAATCACAAAACCAAACATGCGGGCAATGGAGATGAACATACGGGTGAATATAGAGACTTTCAGTTTGGTGATGGTTTAGAGCGCATTTCGTTAACAGAAAGTCTCAAAAACGCCCAAATTAACAACGGTGTCGAAGATTTTATGATCACCGAAAACGATTTGATAGTCGAAGATTCTCAATTCAAAGCTCAAATGTCGACCGTTCTCATGATTGACATAAGCCACAGCATGATACTTTACGGCGAAGACCGAATAACTCCTGCCAAAAAAGTTGCTATGGCATTGGCGGAATTAATCACTACTCGATACCCAAAAGACACTCTCGATATTCTTGTTTTTGGAAACGATGCATGGACAATCGCAATACGAGATTTGCCTTATCTAAAAGTTGGGCCATACCACACCAATACAGTCGCTGGACTCCAACTAGCAATGGATTTGTTGCGCCGAAAACGAAATACAAATAAGCAAATTTTCATGATAACCGATGGAAAACCAAGTTGCGTTCGTGAAAAAGATGGTACCTATTATATGAACAGTAATGGTCTCGACGATTATATTGTCGATAAATGTTACAATCAAGCCGCTCAAGCAAGAAAATTACACATTCCAATAACTACTTTCATGATTGCAAATGATCCTTACTTGCAACGATTCGTAAATCATTTTACAGAAGCCAATCAAGGAAAAGCATTTTATACTGGATTAAAAGGACTTGGCGAAATGATTTTCGAAGATTACGAAACGAATAGGAAAAAGAAAATAAATTAGAATTTGGGCGTTACGGCAAAAAAGCCATCGGGCTATCATTCCAATCTTTTTTTCAGAAAAAAAAGGATTTTCCTTTCCATCCCTAACGCAAAACTCAATAAAAATAACAATGTCAATAATAATTTCAATTTCTGTGGAAATCCGAGAAATCTGAGGAAAAAAATAAATAAAAATATCAATATTCAATGAAAATAGAAAACATTAATACATTAGCCGAATTAAAAGCGACAGGATACAAATCCATTTCAATAAAAGACGAACTACGAAACAATCTTCGTGAAAAAATTAAATCTGGTAAACCCGTTTTCGAAGGTGTTCACGGATTCGAAAATTCGGTAATTCCTGAACTAGAACGTGCTATTTTATCTCGTCATAATATCAATTTACTGGGTTTACGTGGTCAAGCAAAAACCCGCTTGGCTCGTAAAATGATCGAATTACTCGATGAATATATGCCAATCGTTTCTGGTTCAGAAATCAACGATGATCCTATGAGTCCAATTTCTAGATTTGCAAAAGATCTAATTGCTGAAAAAGGCGAAGCAACTCCAATTTCGTGGATTCACAGAAGTGAACGTTTTTTCGAAAAACTTGCAACGCCAGATGTAACCGTAGCCGATTTAATAGGAGATGTAGATCCTATAAAAGCTGCCAATTTAAAGTTATCCTATGCTGATGATCGTGTAATTCATTTCGGTATGATTCCTCGTGCTAATCGTTGCATATTTGTAATCAATGAATTACCAGATTTGCAGGCACGTATACAGGTGTCATTATTCAATATTCTGCAAGAAGGCGACATACAAATTCGTGGTTTCAAACTAAGAATGCCTTTGGATATGCAATTTATTTTTACAGCAAATCCTGAAGATTATACAAATAGGGGAAGTATTGTAACGCCATTAAAAGACAGAATAGGTTCGCAAATTTTAACGCATTATCCAGAATCGATTGATGTAGCAAGAATTATTACACATCAAGAAGCCAAGTTAGACCAACAACAAGCCGAAGCAGTTTATGTACCAAATTTAGCAAAAGATTTGTTAGAACAAATTAGTTTCGAGGCCAGAGAAAGTGAATTTATCGATAACAAATCTGGTGTTTCTGCTCGTTTGAGTATCACTGCTTATGAAAATTTATTAAGCACCGCAGAACGAAGAGCCTTAAAATCTGGAGTAGAAAAAACCACGTTACGATTATCAGATTTCATGGGAATTATACCAGCAATTACAGGAAAAGTAGAACTGGTTTACGAGGGCGAACAAGAAGGCGCTGCGCAAGTGGCTCAACATTTACTGGGCGATGCGATTCATACTTTTTTTCCAGCTTATTTCCCGAAAATCGAAAAACTCAAAAAGCCAAATGATGTTACTGCTTTTACCGACATTATTGAATGGTTTTTCTCTGAATCTGGTTTTGAGTTGCTTGATGAATGTTCAGACGAGGAATATAAATCAATTTTAGATGATATTGCTCCTTTGGAAATTTTAGTAAAAAAATACCAACCGCAAACGTTGCCAGAAGACAAATATTTTATGAAAGAATTCATTCTTTGGGGATTAGTAGAATATGATAAATTGAGTAAAGATCGTTTCGATAAAGGATATCAATTCAAAGATCCATTTGGAAGTTATATCAGTAAATTGTAAAAAAAATGCTTCCAAAATCTGGAAGCATTTTTTTATATAAACAATAAAATTAATCTTGATTACTCACTTTTCTATACGGAAAAGCATTAAAAATATGTCGTTTAGCAAAACGTCCTGGTGATTCCGCATTGACCATTTTAATGTATATTGCTCTTGGAACGCTAATATATTCATAGATACTTCCGTTCGAAAAAACAACTTTCAATCGACCTTCCTCGTGTTTGTAGTCCGTAATAGTTGCTGTTGCACAGGTCTCTGTATATTCTGGAAGATTCGCTTTTATAGTTTCTGCATTAATACTAACTAAAGTATGATAGGCTTCAATAATCAATTTACTAGATTCTTCAGCAGCTTTTAAACCGGCTTCGTTTCCAGCAAATTTGTCCGGATGAGATTCTTTCATCGCATTGCGATAAATCGTTTTCAATTCTTTTAACGTTACAGTTTTTTCTACCTCGAGAAGTTTACGATATTCAGTTATTTTCTTCATAAAATGTTCTAATGTTGACTTTTGCTTTCTGAAAACTCAAATTTTTTGCAAAGGTACATAATTTTTTTCAGGAAATAAAATTTAGATTTTATATAATTATTGCTGAGGTTTTAGATTAAAAATCGCAAAATTCTTAGTCTTATTTGGATAAGCTTTGAACGAAATATCACTCGGATTTTCGATTGTGGATTTTATTGTTATTTTATCTCCAATTTTAAAACTCATGGCCAATTTATAATCTAATAGATATTCACCACAAAAAAAGTTACCATCGTTGTCTTTTTCTATGATTCCAGTAAAAATTCCTTTATTTTCTAATGATTTATACATAATGTTGTATTTATTATTTTTTGCAAAGATAATCAAAACTCTTGTTTTACATTTGCACAAATCGAAAAACTAAAAATGCAATCCAAATTTAGACCCAGTCCAAATTCTTTCAAAAATACATTTTGCGTTTTTCACGAAGTAGATGTAAAAGAAATCATGGGTTTGAAACCAAATTTTGAAAGCAGTGCTGGAAGCAAATATTTCTATTCCGAAAAAGGAATGTTTCGACTTTCGAATCATTGGGGAAAATTAGCGAACAGCAAATGGCGATTGATTGCGTTGCAACCCGAAACAGTTTCGAAAACAAAACTTGGTTTTGCAAATTGGAATGATTTTTATCCAGACAATGATATTGATGAGATTTATTATTTAGAATATAATCCGAGTGATCAAACTATAAATTATCAACACAAGAAAAATCCTGATTTTGATGGAAAACCAGTTTTGAGAACGACATTCGAAACTCGAAAACGAATCAAACAAGCCAGAAATATACTAACTTTGTCAAGTTGGGCAAAATATTATGAATCTGATATTGAAGATTTAAGAAAAAAAATCATCAACGAATTGGTTTTTACAGAAAAAACATTAGAGGAAATTAAACGAAATGTATCATGAGCAGAAACACCGAAGCCAATATCAAAAAGCATAATGACAAATTGCACAAAGCCCAAGACAAGGCAAAAGCACAAGTTGTTGCTCGAAAAGAAAAATTAAAAGCAATTGCTAAAAAATTCAACGAAAATAACAATACACAAGACTAATTTCCTAACAGGTTTTTAAAACCTGTTAGGTATTTTTTAAAAAAATATGGAACATAAATTCGCAAATCTAAAATTACAAACCCAAGAAATCATTGATTTAATTGGACTAAAAAAGCCCCAAGAAGCCAATAATAAACTCGCAGATGTTAGTGAATTGCTAGATGAAATGTTCGATTTTTCTGATGATGATGCGGATTTAGTCGAAATTTCTAGATATCAGGTTTTGTTGAATCAATTGCATCAAAAAATTAATAATAATGATGCAGAATAATTTTTAGAAAATGAATTCTATAAGTTGCTATTGTTGCTCCAATAAAACTTTTAACACTTGTTGCGAACCATTTTTATCAGGAACTAAAAAACCCGAAACTTGCCTTGAACTGATGCGTTCTCGTTATTCGGCTTTTGCAACTCAAAATGCAGATTATTTAGTTGTAACAACACATATCTCGCAACGAAAATATTATTCAAAATCCGAAATTCTGGATTGGGCAACCTCCAATACTTGGCAAAAACTCGAAATAATTTTATTTTCAGAAACTACAGTGGAGTTCAAAGCCTATTATTTAGATGTTCATAAAAAACATAACATTCATCATGAGTTTTCTAATTTTAAATTTGATGATGGTTTTTGGTTTTATGTTGATGGGGAGGTTTTTTGAAAATTTTAGTTTTTGACTCAAACAAATATTAACTAATCATTACTACCTAAAAAATAAATAGGATGTAAGGGCAATAAATTTTTTTGTTCATCATCCATTTTCGAATAATATTCTTGCCACAATGAAATAAATCTTTCAAAATCAATTAATTCAATATGTTCTCTAGATTCACGTGCTTCTTTTATTGCAGGTTTAGAAAAGCTACCTGATGTTACAAAAATACCTACATCTGAATTTCGTTTTAAAGTTCCCGCCAATTTTTGCACTTCATCGGATGATACATTATCATTTGGTTTATGTTTTACTTGAACAATAATTCGTGGTTGGCTTGTTCCAAGCGGATCCGTATATGCAATTATATCAATGCCACCATCTGGACCTCGTTTAGCAACATTTGAAATATGATAACTCATAGCTTTCAATAAGCTTGCAACCAAATCTTGAAACTCATAAGGATTTTTATTTACTATAAATTCTCGAATACCATTTGAAGCCAAATCTTCGTATTGATTCAGAATTGATTTTTGAACTTGATGACTACTTTCTTCGGTAAAATTTTCAATATCGTCTTCAATGGTTTCTTTTTTGCGTTTTCCATCCCATTCTCTGTATAATTGAGTTGCGGTTTCCAGTAGTTTTTCTTTACCTAGTTTTATGGCTTTTTCACCTTCTTCCGTGAGTGTCCAAGAGCCTTTGTTTTTCCGTAAAAATCCTGCTTTCATGCAATCAATGGTATAAAAATGCAATATTGATTCCCACCGAATATAACCTGTTTTTTCATATCTGTGATTTTCATACGTATCAAAAGTTACACTTTCTCTAATTTTATCAACTACATCTTTACCACGCATTTCACCACCTGCTTCTTTTAATATTTTGAATGTGGCAAAGATTGTTTTTTCTGCTATTAGTTTTGATTTTGACATGATTTTAATATTTACCTATTAAAGGATTTAATTGTATTGCTAAATGTTTTTCTAAAATTGTAATTAAATATTTCATATCATTATTGAATGTAATATAGTTTAATGTCAAATCACCAAAATTTTCAATTTCATACCAGTGGTACAATTGCATACCTGCAGTAAATTTACTTTTAGCATAACCTAAATGAGTTGTGACTCTTTGTAAAAACCCTTTTTCGACCTTTCCGACATACAAAACATTTTTTACATTAAAAAAATTTTCTTTTAAGGCAGATGTATGTCTATAATTTGGATCAGCAAAGCTTTTTCCTAAAAGTGTTTTATAAATAACAAATTTATCTCTTATTAATTCTTTAGTTATTAAACTTTCATCAAAAGTAAACCAATATAAAACGGGTATATTTTGTTTAACTAATATCTCAATCTGGTTTTTTAAAATTTCGGATTTAAAATTCTTTTTAAAATCATTACAATAATCTGCATCAAAAAAATCTTTTGAAATAGTTATTTTTTTTATTTCTGTTTTTTGTAATTGACTTTCTTTTAATTTTATTATTGAGTCATTAAAAATCTCGTTTATTAACTTTTCCATTTTTATTGCTTATTGTGATTGTAGCTACTAATACCATTTATAAATGTTTCTACGAAATCCATTATTCGTTTTAAAATTCTGTCACCTAAACTTTTACGTTGTAACAAACTTGGTTTTTCGCCTTCAATTAAATTTAGCACTTCGTCTCTTAGAGGTTCTCTTTCAGCAAATAAGTAGTTTTCTATGAGTTTTTCAGTTTTATTGGCGGATAAATTTTCTTCAATAATCAATTTAGAAAATGCTTTTTGTTGTTCTTCGCTCCAATAATTGTCAAATGCTGGCACAATTTCGTTTGTGTCCACAATTAAAGGTAAATTCTCTTTTATAAATCTTTCGATCAATTCTCGTTTGCTACGTAGAGTCGTTTCTGTACTTAACAAGTTGAAAATTTCCAGTTCTGCTTTCGTTATGTCTTGTTGAGACGAACCATGCTTCGACTGTACTGATTTTAGTTTTATTAATAATTGTATAATGTAAGCAACATTTATTTCGTCTCTATGAATTAATTCTAATTCAAAATCTACATCTTCCAAAATCGAGACTTTTTCTTTTTGGTGGTTGCTTTTTACTTTGTCATAGAGGTCTAGATATTTACTTTTAAAATCTTCAAACTGCTGCTCGGTCATTTTTAAATCTTCCCATTTAAAGTCTGAAAAGGCTGTGAGAATATTTTTTATTCTTATCAAATCTCTAAAAGCTTTTATAAATTCTAATTCATCATCCTCGGTTTCTAAATCATTGACACTGTCGATTGTTGGTGTTAATGAAATTAGATGTTCAAAAGTTTCATTAAACTTTGTAGTGTAGTCTTCATAGGGTTTCATTATGATTACTTCAATGGCTTCCTTGTTGCTGAATAATGTAATAGCTTCGTCTGTTCTGTTTTTTAAATTTCTAAAAGCTACAATATTACCTTGGCTTTTTTGTTCGTTTAAAATTCTGTTTGTTCGGCTGTATGCTTGTATTAATCCGTGATACCGTAGGTTTTTATCTACATACATTGTGCTTAATGTAGGACTGTCGAAACCTGTTAAAAACATATTCACCACTACCAAAATATCAATTTTACGTTCCTTTACTTTTTTAGAAATATCGTTGTAATAGTTGTAAAAACTTTGGCTGTCTTTGGTGGTGAAATTGTCTCCAAAAAGTTTGTTGTAATCTTGTATGTATTTTTCTAGTTTTTCACGACTATGCACATTTACACCATATTCTGTTGTAGGTTCTGCAACTACGTTTAAATCTACATTGTCAAAATCTTGCTCAAAGTTTATAAATCCGTTTGCATCTGCATCATCTTCATTTGCTCCGTAACTGAAAATGGTGGCAATGTTCAAATTGTGTAATCCTTCCGCCTTTTTCTTTTTGAATAAATCAACGTATTTGATAAGCGATGGAACATTATTGATACAAAACATAGCCGTAAATTCTCGGCTGTGCGTTTTGCGGTTGTGGTGTGCAATAACGTAATCCGTTATTTTTTCTAAACGGGTTTCATCCTCCATCAACTCTTTGGTGTCAATGTCTTCTACCTCAATATCAATATTGGTTTCTCGTCCGTCTTTGTGCTTGTACCTGCCAACGTATTCAACAGCAAACTTTAAAACATTTTCGTCTTTGATTGCATCTGTAATTACATATTTGTGCAAACAGTCTTCAAACAAATCTTTGGTGGTTCGTTTGCCGTGTTCGTTTTTGGCGGCATTGTCTTTAAAAATTGGTGTGCCTGTAAAACCAAATAACTGAGCATTATTGAAAAACTCTTTTATTCGTTTGTGTGTATCTCCAAATTGGCTTCGGTGGCACTCATCAAAAATGAAAATGATACGCTTGTCTTTCAAATCAGCCATTTTTGCCTCGTACTTCAATTTGCTAATTGCTGTGTTTAGCTTTTGGATGGTTGTTACAATGAGTTTTGAGTTTTTGGCTTCTCCTTTTTTGTCAACGTATGTTCCTGTAAACTGCTTCACTAAATTCTGCGTATTGTCTGTTCCGTCAATACATCCTTCTTGAAAGCTGTTAAATTCTTTGGTTGTTTGGTAATCCAAATCTTTTCTGTCCACCACGAAAACAACTTTGTGAACTTGTGGCAAAGCCATTAAAATCTGACTGGCTTTAAAACTGGTTAGGGTTTTGCCCGAACCTGTGGTATGCCATATATAACCGTTTTTGGTTGAGTTTTTTACTCTTTCGATTAATGCTTCAACTGCGTAAAATTGATACGGACGAAGCACCATTGGAATTTTATAGGCTTCGTTTAGCACAATGTATTTACATATCATTTTGCTCAAATGGCAAGGTTCTAAAAACGTATCTGTAAAGCCATTCAGAATATTGGAAAGTCTTTTGTTTTCTACATCTGTCCAATAGAATGTTTGTTTGAAACTTTGGTTTCGGTTGTTGGCGTAATACTTTGTATTTACTCCATTGCTGATTATGAAAATTTGCACGTACTGAAACAAAGCCGAATTAGCACCAAACGAATGTCTTTGATAACGGTTGATTTGATTGAATGCTTCTTTTAATTCAAGTCCTCTGCGTTTCAATTCTATTTGCACCAAAGGCAAACCGTTTATGAGAATGGTTACATCATAACGATTTTTGAATTTCCCTTCCTGGCTTACTTGGTTGGTTACTTGATATTGGTTTTGACACCAATGTTCCGTATTCAGAAATTCAAAATATAAATTGTCTCCGTTATCTCTTAAAATGTGTTGCTTTTGCCTTAGAGTTTTACCCTTTTCAAAAACTGAACCTTTGCTCAATAAGTTTAAAATCTTCTCAAACTCTGTTTGGGTAAACTGTGCATTGCCTGTTTTGGATAGTGCAGACTGGTTGTGTTTTTCTAATTGCCCTTTGAGGTTGAGCAATAAATCTTTTTCGCTATTGACTACAATATAGCCATAACTCAATTTTTGTAATTGTGCTATTAATTGTTCTTCTAATATTTGTTCCGACTGTCTAGACATCTATTTCTGCTGTTTCTTTAATATCTAAATAATTTTGTAGTTCTTCTTGATATGTTACTGGCTCCTGGTCAAAAAGTGCTCTGCTGTAACTTAAAAAACCTAAAGGATTTTCACTGTCTAATTGCTCGTTAAAATCAGGATTATCCTCATAATCCAATACTTTAATTAATGAAACTTTGGAGAAAGAATGAAGCACATAATAAAGCATATTGTCGGTAATGTTCATTACCAAGTTTGAAAATTGGCTATCGCTGAAATACTCTTTGGGTGAAAGTTTACCGTGTGAAATATCACCACGTTTGTTTCTCACTTCTCCGATTGATACAATGAGCTTATTTACCTTGTTTACAAAATCCAATTCAATATCCTCATTGTATTCAGCCAACTTAGTCATTGCTTGCCTTACAACCGGGTGAAAATCCATTTTGTCAGCTACTAAAGGATCATAAGAACCGTCAATTTGCTTCCAAATAAATTTTGATAACCCTTCCAACAATGCTTTGCAACTTTCAATACTCATGTCAGGGTTGCTGTCGACATTGTCCTCAATCTTTTCGATAAGGGCTTGATAATACTGAATATTGCGGTATCGACTTTCCAAAGCATATAATATTTCTTTAGTTTGCTTCATTGCCTAACAAAACATTTTTTGCATTAAACCATTTTTCCAATTTTGAATTTTATCAATCTCAATAACCAATTTTGCAGCTTTAATATCAAGGTTCGAAAGGAAATTTGAAATCTTAATCTGTTCAGGTTTGCTAGGTATATTAAAAAATAATTCTGTCAGTTGAGTTACCTTAATAGAAGGTTGGACAGCCCCCATTTCAATTGACTTCATTTTATTGTAGTTGTTTTCCTCTGTAAGTAGGTAATACATAAATAACCCTAATTCATCCTTAAATCTAAAACCAACAATGTTTTGTGCAATTACTGCTTCAAACTTGCCATCATAATATGAACATAATGCAGTGTTGCCAACGGTTGAAAATAAAACATCTCCTGCTTTTAAATACTTGCGAAACCAATTATTAAATGTATCTAAGTTGACAAATTTGGAAACGGCTTTATAATTAATCTCTTTTGAACCTATACTATTAACTTCAAGAAGCGGAATGCCATTCTTCTCAACTGGTGGTGTCTTACCTCTATTGTCCACAACTATTTCTAAAGTGTCGCCAAATTTCTTTTCTTCCCATTCTGGAAACTTTTTTCCATTTTCATCTTTAAATCTCAACTCTTGTGAAAAGAGTTTTTGCATCACGCCCTTTTTATAATCTTCTAAAAGGCTTTGTTTCATTTTAAGAGCTTGGATTTTTGCGTCAATAGCACTAAAGCATTCTACAATTTTCTTTTGTTCTTTTTTTGAGGGATAGTCAAGAAGTAAATTTGTTAGCCGTGTCGCTGAAACACTTAACACTTTTGAGCCTTGGGCCTCTTTCTGTATTTTA
>JAYWEG010000101.1:0-2055 GCA_043779445.1 Bacteroidota bacterium | reverse complement strand
ATGATATTAATTTATTTCCTCACAAACGGTGGCAACAATTTACTAGAAACTTCTCCAAAACCAATTCTAACTTCTTTATTTTCGCAATAACCAGTCATAATAACAGTATCATTATCATTAATAAATTTTCTTTCGGTTCCATCATTTAATTTAATCGGATTTTTCCCCGACCAAGTCAATTCCAACATCGAGCCAAAACTATCAGGATTTGAGCCAGAAATTGTTCCAGAACCCATCATATCGCCTGAATTTACGCGACAACCATTACTGGTATGATGTGCCAATTGTTGCGACATTGACCAATATAAATATTTAAAATTCGATTTCGAAACTACTTTTGGAGCAACATTTTCGGGTGCAATGGCAACTTCTAGATTAATATCAAATGTGTGTTTTCCTTTTTGTTGCAAATAGGGTAGTGGCGTTGGATCTTGGTTTGGACCTTTGGTTCTAAAAGGTTCAAGAGCATCCATAGTAACTATCCAAGGCGAAATAGAAGTTGCAAAATTCTTCCCTAAAAATGGTCCTAGTGGCACATATTCCCATTTTTGTATGTCACGAGCACTCCAGTCATTCAATAAAACCATTCCAAAAATATAATCTTCGGCTTCGTGAACTGGCACGTTTTCGCCCATAACATTTGCATCTGTGGTAATAAAAGCGGTTTCAAGTTCAAAATCTATCAATCTGGAAGGTCCAAAAACAGGTGAAGTTGCCCCATCGGTCATTAATTGCCCCATTGGTCTGTGCACTGGAATTCCCGATGGAACAATTGTCGAACTGCGTCCATGATAACCAACTGGAATGTGTAACCAGTTTGGCAAAAGTGCATTTTCTGGGTCGCGAAACATTTTTCCAACATTAGTTGCATGTTCCTTACTAGAATAAAAATCGGTGTAATCTCCAATTAACACTGGCAATTGCATTTCGACTTCACTCATTTTAAAAATAATTGTTTCCCGCTGTTTTTTATTGTCCCGAAGTGTTGGATTTTGGTCATCAAAAATATCCGCAATTCTATTTCTGACCAATCTCCACGTTTTTTTTCCATCGGAAATAAAATCGTTTAGGGTGTCTTGCATGAACATATCATCCGTTAATTCGATACCTTCAAAATAATTTAATTGCTGTAATGCGCCTAAATCAATAGCGAAATTTCCGATTCGGGTACCAACTGTTACGACATTTTCTTTGGTTAGAAAAACTCCAAATGGTATATTCTGAATAGGAAAATCAGAATTTGGTGCGACTTCTATCCATGATTTTCGATTGGTATTATTTGCTGTTATTGGCATTTTGAATGTTGATTATTTGTTGAAAATTCTTTCATCAAATATATTATAATCTGATTATTATCCAAACGTTTTTTTGTATTTTTGTATCGAATTTTAAAATAAATCAAAATGGAACACGATTCAATAATTTTTGACTTAATAAACGAGGAGCAAGACCGTCAAATTCACGGAATTGAACTCATAGCATCAGAAAACTTTGTGAGCGACCAAGTTATGGAAGCAGCAGGTTCTTGTTTAACCAATAAATATGCCGAAGGTTATCCAGGAAAACGTTATTATGGTGGTTGCGAAGTAGTTGATGTTGTAGAACAAATTGCCATTGACCGTGCCAAAGAATTGTTTGGTGCCGAATATGCTAATGTTCAGCCACATTCGGGTTCTCAGGCAAATACAGCAGTATATCATGCTTGTTTGCAAGTTGGGGATAAAATTCTAGGATTCGATTTATCACACGGCGGACATTTAACGCACGGTTCACCTGTAAATTTTTCTGGTCGTTTGTATAATCCAGTTTTTTATGGTGTCGAAAAAGAAACAGGTCGATTTGATTATGATAAAATTCAAGAAATTGCCACTCGAGAAAAGCCAAAAATGATTATCGCTGGTGCTTCTGCTTATTGTCGTGATATGGATTTTGAGCGTTTCCGTAAAATTGCAGATTCGGTTGGAGCTTTGCTTTTAGCAGATATTTCACATCCATCTGGATTAATTGCCAAAGGATTAATGAATGATCCAATGCCGCATTGTCATATTGTTACCA
>JAYWEG010000100.1:0-13118 GCA_043779445.1 Bacteroidota bacterium | reverse complement strand
ATACTCACGATACCTCTTCTGTTCAATCAACAACGTATTTAAAAGCCATAGAGGCTGGAGTAGATATTGTTGATGTTGCTCTTGCGTCAATGAGTGGCTTGACGTCTCAGCCAAATTTTAATTCTCTGGTAGCCATTTTGGAGGGTTCTGAGAGAGAGAACCCAATTGATTTGAAAAAATTAAACGAATATTCAAATTATTTTGAAGTAATAAGAGAATATTATTATCCTTTCGAAAGCGAACTAAAATCTGGAACTGCAGAAGTTTATAACCATGAAATACCTGGAGGACAATATTCAAATCTATTACCACAAGCCAGAGGATTGGGACTAGAAGATAAATTCGAAGTCATTAAACAAAATTATCAAGTTGTAAACGAATTGTTTGGAGATATAGTTAAAGTAACACCATCATCTAAAGTAGTTGGAGATATGGCATTGTTTATGACATCGAACAATTTGACAGCAAAAGATGTTTTTGAAAAAGCAGACACACTGGCTTTTCCAGAATCTGTAAAACAGTTATTTAGAGGTGATTTAGGTCAACCCTATGGAGGTTTTCCAGAAAAATTACAAAAATTAATTTTAAAAAATGAAAAACCATATACAGAAAAACCAAACGCTCATTTAAAGCCAATAGATTTTAAATTAGAATTAAAGAATTTACATCAAAAATTCGATGATAAATTAACAATAGAAGATTTGTTATCATACATTATGTTTCCAAAAGTTTTTGAAGATTTTTATGCTTTTAGAAAATATTTCGGAAAAGTTGAAAAACTTTCAACACCCTCATTTTATTATCCTTTGAAACCCAATGAAGAAATTTTAGTAAACTTAGACCATGGGAAAAATCTTTTAATTAAATTAAGATACATGAGCGAACCAAATGATGATGGGTATAGAGAGGTTTATTTTCAAATTAATGGTCAAACTAGAAATGTTATAGTAAAAGACAATGCAATAAAATCCACTAAAATTAGCAATACTAAAATTTCTGGACCCAATGACGTTGGAGCTCCTTTGCAAGGAAAATTAGTAAAAATAATGGTAGCCCAAAATCAAGAAATCGAAAAAGACACACCATTATTTGTGATAGAGGCAATGAAAATGGAGACAACAATTTGTTCACCAAAAAAAGGCATTATTTCTCAAGTAGTGTTGCAAGAAAAATCAATGGTAGAACAAGACGATTGTGTAATACAACTTCAATAAAAACATTGAAATATTATGTCCTAATGCTATTTTTAAAGTCATTTTTGCATTTTTTTATTTTTTAAAATTGATAATAAAACAATTAAAAAATCTGCAATGCTAAAAAAACAATATTACCCAATAAATAATATTCTATATCAATATCTCGAAAAATATAAAAGACTAACCAAAACCAATGTTTTCTATGATGATTTATTACGTTTTCAGGGATCTGTTGTTGTTTATGATACTAATGGAAAAGACAGTCTTTGGGTTCGAACATTTTACAATGAATTTGAAAAAGAGGAAATAGACAATAGTTTAAAAAGAATCTACACGCTATTGCATTCCGATGGAAATGAAAGTAATTTAGTCTATTTAACCGTTGACCATATTGATTTTTGTACTTTTGGTAATTCAAAACCATTTAGAATAAAAATCAGAAATATATTAAACGACAATTATACTCATTTCTATATTAAAAAAGCCGATGCTTCGAGACTTTTTGGACTTGAGTTAGAAGATATTTTATCGCCAAACCGAATCAATTATTTGGTTTTTAAAGATACTCTAATTGAAGAACACATAGTAGGAATTCCGGGCGATATTTTTCTAGAAAAACATTTGCAAAATTGCACCGAACCAGAGAAAGCGCAAATAGCCAAAGAGTTTGTAAAGTTCAACGAGCGTTGCATGATTGGGCTTTTGGGCGACATGCGGTCGTATAATTTTGTTGTAATTCCAATTTATGATTTCGATCATATTGTTTTTAAAATTAGAGCTATTGACTTTGATCAACAATCCTATGAAGGAAACTTTAAACTTTATAAACCACATTTATTTAAAGAAAACTATCCTTTTAATTTACTTGTAAAAAACAAATTAAAACAAAATTCAATCGAACAATATCAACACGAAGAAAGATCAATTTTAGTAAAACGATTAGTCGGTTCTGAAGAAAAATTAAATGATTTACTTGTGGCTATGAAATCAATGGAACTTTCGCCAAAAGAAAAAATTGATCAACTTAAAAAAGACATTTATGATTTTACCCTAGATATGAATTTTAAAAAAGCAATCTCAATGGGTGAAATAATGGAAGCAGCATTGATTTTCATGCAAAGAAATTATAAAAATCAAAACCTTTAAACTACTTAAATTCTGTAAAAATTAAAAAGATTAAACATCTATAAATGAACAACATACAATTCATTCAAAGACAAGTCAACACAACTCCAAAGAACATCGAAGCAACCATAAAATTGCTCAACGAAGATTGTACAATTCCGTTTATTTCTCGATATAGAAAAGATGCAACAGGCAATCTCGATGAAGTTGTAATTGAGCAAATTGCCAAACTTTCGAAGCAATACGAAGATATTTTAAAACGCAAAGAATCGATTCTAAAAACAATCGAAGATCAAGGACAATTAACACCAGAATTAAAAGCGAAAATTACAAATAGTTTTGACCTTCAAGAAATAGAAGATTTTTATTTACCCTACAAAAAGAAGAAAAAAACCCGAGCAGATGTAGGTCGAGAAAATGGTTTGGAACCATTGGCTAAGTTAATTTTGGCTCAAAACAAAGACGATGTCGATTTTCTTTCGACACAATATATCAGTGGGGGTTTTCCAAATAAAGAAGCTGCATTGCAAGGCGCACGAGATATTGTTGCCGAATGGATAAATGAGAACATTGCTGTTCGACAAAGTTTGCGAAGACTTTTTCAACGAAAAGCCACTATCCAAACCAAAGTTGTAAAGAAAAAAACCGACGAAGAAGCGACACAAAAATTTTCGCAATATTTCGATTGGTCCGAAAATTTATCTAAAACACCTTCACATCGATTATTGGCGATGTTACGAGCCGAAAACGAAGGTTTTGTAAAACTAAAAATCGAGACTGACATTGACGAAACTTATGATTTAATTGATAATTTAATCATAACTAACAGCAACTCGCCATCCATTTCGCACGTGCAATTGGCAATTGAAGATTCGTATAAGCGATTGTTAAATCCAGCCATTTCAAACGAGGTTTTACAAGAAGCCAAATCCAAAGCAGACAAAACTGCAATCAATGTTTTTGCAACCAATCTCGGACAATTGTTGCTTGCACCTCCATTAGGGGAAAAACGAATTTTGGCGATTGATCCAGGATTTCGAAGCGGTTGCAAAATTGTATGTTTAGATGAAAAAGGTGATTTGTTGTACAACGAAACTATTTATCCTCACGCACCACAACACGAAGATGCAATGGCAATGAAAAAGATAAAATCAATGGTCAATGCTTATAATATTGAAGCGATTTCTATAGGAAACGGAACAGCATCCAGAGAAACTGAATTTTTTATCAAGAAAATAGGTTTCGATAAGCCCGTTCAAGTTTTTGTGGTTTCAGAAGCAGGAGCATCGGTTTATTCGGTAAGTAAAATGGCGAGAGACGAATTTCCGAATTATGATGTTACGGTTCGTGGCTCTGTTTCTATTGGTCGAAGATTGTCAGATCCGTTGGCGGAATTGGTAAAAATCGATCCAAAAGCAATAGGAGTGGGGCAATACCAACACGATGTGGATCAAACAAAATTGAAAGAAGAGTTGGACGCAACGGTTATCAGATGTGTGAATTCGGTTGGAATCAACATCAACACGGCAAGCAAACATTTGTTGAGTTATGTGAGTGGAATAGGGGAGAAGTTAGCCGAAAACATTGTTCAATATCGAACAGAAAATGGTCCTTTTGAAGATCGAAAACAACTCAAAAAAGTGCCTCGTCTGGGCGAAAAAGCCTACCAGCAAGGGGTGGCTTTTATTCGAATTAAAGATGGTAAAAACCCTTTGGACAATTCGGCAGTGCATCCCGAAGCCTATACTATTGTTGAGAAAATGGCCAAAGATTTAAAATTTTCAATATCCGATGTAATCGGAAATAAAGAAAAAGTTTTGCAAATAAAACCAGAACAATATGTAACGCCAGAAATTGGAATTTTAGGCATAAAAGACATTATCAAAGAACTCGAAAAACCAGGATTAGATCCAAGAAAAGCTGCTAAAGTTTTTGAATTTGATCCCAACGTAAAAACGATAAAAGATGTCCAAACAGGGATGATTCTTCCTGGAATTGTAAATAACATTACCGCTTTTGGTTGTTTTGTTGATATTGGAACTAAAGAAAGTGGTTTGGTTCACATTTCGCAACTCAAAGCAGGTTTTGTGAGCGATGTGAATGAAGTTGTGAAACTACACCAGCATGTTACCGTAAAAGTAGTTGAAGTGGACGAAGACAGAAAACGAATTCAATTGACGATGGTTTTGTAAAATAAAAAATTCCAAACCTCAATTCTAAATTGAGGTTTGGAATTTTATAAAAAAATAAAAAAACTATTTTTTTTCTTCTTCATTTTTTGGAGAAGACTTATCATCTCCTTTTGATGCGTCTTTAAATTCTTTAACACCGCTTCCTAAGCCACGCATTAATTCTGGAATTTTTTTACCTCCAAAAAGTAACAATACAATTGCCAAGACAAGAATAATTTGCATTGGTCCAACTTCTCCTAAAAATACAATAAGTGATGACATTTTAAATAAATTTGATACTGCAAATATAACAACAAATAAATATATGATTCATAAAACTGTTATAAATTTATATATTTGCGGTAATAATTACTAAAAATGTCTAAAAAACGCCTCGAACGTCTAAAACTTAAGAAAAAACTCTTTATAAAAAGGCGTTTAATAATTCTTAATGAAGATACTTTTGAAGAAACATTTTCGTTTCAGTTAAATTTAATGAACGTTTTTGTATTTGCTTCACTTGGCGCTGTAATCATCATTACAATTACTACATTTTTAATTGCTTTTACACCCTTGAGAGAATATATTCCTGGGTATGCTTCGTCTGGACTAAGAAAAAACGCCATTGATTTAGCTCTAAAATCTGACTCATTGTCCGATGCTTTAAAAAAAAATGAAGAATATTTGAAATCTGTAGTCAAAGTTTTAAATGGCAATTTAGAGTATCAAAAAGTCAATAAAGATTCTATTTTAGCATCAAAAACTCAAGTTCTACAAGTTGACGATGTTCAAAAATCAGATGCTGATTCTGAATTGAGAAATTTGGTTTCAAAAGAAGAGAAATTTGCTAATCCAAAACCAAATAAGGGCAAAAAATAATAATTTTATAAAACAATTAGAATTGCATCAAAGTTCTAAATCGCTATTCCAAATTCCTTAATTTCAGAATGTCTTTAAAAACTTTTATATCCAAAATCTATGCCAAACGAGTATATCATCAAACTCAAAAATGGGCAAATAATCCCATTGAAACCCAACAAAAAGTTTTTCGAGATCTAATTCGTCAAGCGAAAAACACAGTATTTGGCAAAGATCATTTATTTTCGGAAATCACAAGTTTTCAAGACTATCAAAAACGGGTTCCCGTTAGAGATTACGAAGCATTGCGATATTATATCGACAGGGTTGTAGATGGTGAAAGCGATATTCTCTGGAAAGGAAAACCCATTTATTTTGCTAAAACATCGGGCACAACATCTGGAGCAAAATACATTCCGTTAACCTCAGCATCCATGCCCACTCATATCGAAGCAGCTCGATCGGCAATTTTATTATACATTCACGAAACTAAAAAATCAGCGTTTGTTGACGGGAAAATGATTTTTTTGCAAGGAAGCCCAATTCTCGAAGAAAAAAACAGTATCAAAATTGGGCGATTATCCGGAATTGTGGCACACTTTATTCCGAAATACCTTCAAAAAAACCGAATGCCTAGTTGGGAAACTAATTGCATTGAGGATTGGGAAACCAAAGTAAATGCTGTTGTCGAAGAAACTTTTGAACAGAATATGACTATAATTTCTGGCATACCGAGTTGGGTGCAAATGTATTTTGAGAAACTACAAATCAAAACAAAAAAACCAGTTGGAGAATTGTTCAAAAACTTCAATTTATTCATTTACGGCGGTGTAAATTTCGAGCCCTATCGAGCTAAATTCGAAAATTTAATTGGAAGAAAAGTAGATTCCATTGAACTGTTTCCAGCTTCAGAAGGCTTTTTTGCCTATCAAGATTCTCAAAAAGAAAATGGAATGTTGCTGTTATTGAATTCTGGAATTTTTTATGAATTTATAAAATCAGAAGAATTTTACTCGGAAAATCCAAAACGTTACACCATTGGCGAAGTCGAACTCCATGTAAATTATGTTTTAATAATCTCAACAAATGCAGGACTTTGGGCATATAATATTGGTGATACGGTGCAATTTACCTCTCTAAAACCATACAGAGTTATTGTTTCTGGACGAATCAAGCATTATATTTCTGCTTTTGGTGAACATGTAATTGGAAAAGAAGTAGAATGTGCTCTGAAAGAAGCGATGTTGAACACTACAATTTCGATAAACGAATTTACGGTTGCACCTCAAATCAATCCAATTTCGGGTTTGCCCTATCACGAATGGTTTATTGAGTTTGAGAACGAACCCTTTGACATTGAATTATTTGCATTAGCGATAAATGACGAAATGCGAAAACAAAACATTTATTATGATGATTTGATTGTCGGGAAAGTTTTGCAGAATTTAATAATAACAAAAGTTGCAAAAAACGGATTTCAAGAATATATGAAATCCATCGGGAAATTAGGCGGTCAAAACAAAGTTCCAAGACTTTCTAATGATAGAAAAATCGCGGATAAATTAAAAAAAGAATAGAAAAGATGCTTGGAAAAAGATTTTTATTGTTTTTATTTCTTATTAATTTTTCTTTATTTTCTCAGATAAAAGGGAAAGTTTTTGATGAAAAAAACCAACCTATTTCCTTTGTGAATATTGCAGTCGAAAACGAAAATATTGGAACAACATCTGAGGAAAACGGAGAATTTTCGATTAACATATTAGATAAAAATAAGAATTTAATTTTTTCAGCATTAGGTTTCGAAAAAAAAACAGTCAAAGCATCCGAATCTTTAGAAGTAAAACTCCAATCAAAAGAATATCAGTTAGACGAAGTTTTAATTGCAAAAAGATTTGAAACAAAAGAGCGATTAATAGGCGAAACAGACAATCCAATTTGTCAGGCTTTCGATAATGG
Source organism: Bacteroidota bacterium (assembly GCA_043779445.1). Lineage (GTDB taxonomy): Bacteria > Bacteroidota > Bacteroidia > Flavobacteriales > Flavobacteriaceae > Flavobacterium. The sequence goes on along the minus strand of JAYWEG010000100.1, from coordinate 5,812 downwards.
ACCTAGAATTGACATTAAATTTTTCCCAAATCTTTCTATTTACAAAAAAACTAAATTCATAAAATATGTCACCATTTATACCGATAGTAGAATAGATAAGGCAACTATAAAAATTCATTTTTACAAAGTCGACACCAATGGTTTTCCTGGGGAAGAAATGCTTAAAAAAGATTTCATTGCAACAGTAAAAAAAGGAACAATCAACAATATGTTTGATTTAACGGACTTAAATTTAAAAATGCCGTTGAAAGGAATTTTCGTTGGTTTTGAAAAACTAATAATCGAAAAAAATAAATTACAAAAAACCATTACTGATTTTGCTACAAAAACAACAAAACAACAAATCATCTACTATCCGTTTGCTATGTATAATCGAGTTGAAAGCGAATCTCAATATACATTTTTTGGTGGGAAATGGAATAAATCAACCAATGAGGGCACAAAAAAAATGATGGTCTATGAACCAGTAATCAAATTGATTCTAACCAACTAAAACATAAAATCCATATATTTGCGGGTTATTGATAAAAAAAATGAAATGAGCCAACATAAAATTATTTTTTTAAACAGAATCTGTAGGCGAATTACATTTGACCAAAAAAAGAAATATTAAATCAAAATGAAAGAAATAAAACATATATCTCGTTCGAGAGCCCAAGAATCATCGGCTGCCATAGAGAAACTATATATTACAATGCGGCATTTGTTCAACAGAGGATTCTATAAACCAATGGGAGTTTCTGGAGAAACGTTACGTGAAGCACTTTTGTCGTTACGACCTGAAATCTACGGGAGCATCGCGGAAGAAAAAGTTGAATTATCCGGATTGTTATATGTCATCGAAAGGCTTCCTATTGGAATCGAGGAATGTAGATATATCAATTTAACATCAGACGAAGGTTATTCTAAATCTCATTTTCTAGCCATTGTTCCTCCAAAACGACGCAGAAATTGTTATCGAATTGATGATGAACAAATGAATATCGAAATCACTCGAGGACGATCAGACATTTATGATATTTTGACACATTTGACTTTTATTTTCATAGAATCACATAAAATCAAAAACAGAGTTTTAATTGACGATGAAGGAAAAGTATCGCGCGATTGGGAAAAACTAGAACAGTTTGCACTTTTGACCAAAAAGTTAACCTTGATCGAAAAAGAAAAAGCCATTTCTCACACCGCCAATATTTTAGGCAGAACATTTTCGGAAGTTTTAGATATTTATGATTCATTTGGAAATACCAATCAACCCGATCGATTTTTACATATCATATATTGGTTAGGAAAATTAGCTTTGGAAGAAGTTTTGGACAATAACAAGCGAACAATTACGTTTTCACCTATTTTACGTGAAAGATTAGGACATCACATTCACGGAGAAATTTGGGCGAATAACATCAAAAAAGTTCTAGAAGAAAATAATCTTTTCGATAGACCAATTCATGTTATTTCAGCAAATATGCATTCGGTTATGAATTCTATATTTGCTACTAACGTTCTAAAAACCAAGTTCAAAGACAAGTCAGATTTTTTTATTTATGAAGAATTGAGCAAATCTGGCGCTCACGATGTTCGAGATAAAGTTACCGAAGTTGCGTTGAAACAAGGAATGTTTTCTTTGCCAGATAGTTCGGGAACTAATATTGACGTTCAAATTTTTGACACCGCCAAAATAGATTGGATAAAAACATCATTTCCAAAAGCGAAAGTGGGAGAAAAACCGCCAGTTATAATCGTAATGGATTACGCGTTTGGAGAACAAGCCTACGAAACCATTGACGAATTATTGAAACCCTACAAAAAAGAAGTTTTTATAAACGTAGAATCGGTCTCGATTATGGGAAAAGCAGGAATTTTAGAAGGCGGAAAAGGTGATATTATGATTCCGAGTGCGCATATAAACGAAGGAACCGCCGATAATTATACATTTCATAACGAGCTAACCGCCGAAATGTTTGCAGGAAACGATATTCCGGTCATAGCAGGAACAATGGTTACGGTTTTTGGAACTTCATTGCAAAATAGAGATTTGTTGAAATTTTTCCACGAATCGACTTGGGGCGCCATAGGATTGGAAATGGAAGGAAGTTACTATCAAAAAGCTATTCAATCGGCCTCAAAAATACGAAAAAGCATTAATCCAAATGTTAAAGTACGTTATGCTTATTACGCATCGGATAATCCGCTTGAAACAGGAAGTACATTGGCTTCGGGGGGATTGGGAACCACAGGAGTTAAGCCAACGTATTTGATTACAATAAAAATATTAGAACAAATTTTCAATATCAATAATTAATTAAAATGAGTGCAAACACGCCAAACAATCAAGATCAAGAAATTGATTTGTCATTATTAACCAAGAAAATAGGTGGTTTTTTCGATGGAATTTCTACATCTATTTTTAAAAGTATTCTTTTTCTAAAAAAGAATATTTTAAAATTTGGAATTTTATTTGTTCTTGGGGCAGTTTTGGGATATTGCTTAGATAAATATTCTAATTCATATGATTCAGAAGTTATTGTTGCTCCAAATTTTGGAACCACAGATTATTTGTACTCAAAAATCGATCTTTTGCAATCAAAAGTAAAAAACGGAGACACTCTTTTTTTGAAATCTCTTGGAATCAAAAATCCTGGTGATATTTCATTAATTGAAATTAATCCAATAATTGATATTTATAGTTTTGTTAATAATAATACCGCAATTGCAAGTAATGCACAAAACACTCAAAATTTCGAATTAGTAAAATTATTATCAGAGGATGGAGATATCAAAAAAGTTATAAAAGATAAATTGACCAGTAAAAACTATGGACATCATACCATTCACATCACTTCTACCAAAAAAGTTTCAGAAAAAGAAACCATTCAACCAATTTTGAATTATTTAGAACAAAACCAATATTTTCAAGATGTCAGAAAAGTTCAAGTAAATAATATTAATGTAAAAATGCAAGAAAACATTGGAATTGTTTCACAAATTAATGCTTTGTTGAATCAGTTTTCAAATACAACATCTAATAATCAAAAAAGTGATAAATTAGTTTACTATAACGAGAACACGCAATTAAACGAAATTATTGCCACAAAAAACAATCTTGTAACAGAAATGGGTGGGCAAAGAATGGATTTAGTAAATTTGAGTAAAATAATTAAAGACATTAGTAAAACTCTCAACATAAAAAACACAAGTGGAACTAATAATAAAATGAAATTAATTTTGCCAATACTATTTTGTTTATTATTTGTTTGTTATGGTCTATTTATGTCATTTTATAGAAAACAAGCAGCCAAAATCTCTAATATTTAGTTAGTATGAAAGGAATTATTCTTGCAGGCGGATCCGGAACCAGATTGCACCCATTGACTATTGCAGTAAGCAAACAATTGATGCCGATTTATGACAAACCAATGATTTATTATCCATTGTCTACCTTGATTTGGTCTGGAATTCGTGAAATCTTGATTATTTCGACTCCACATGATTTGCCACTTTTTAGAACTTTGCTTGGAGATGGAAAAAAATATGGATGTCGTTTCGAATATGAAGTTCAAGAACATCCAAACGGATTGGCAGAAGCATTTATTATTGGTAAAGAATTTATCGGAAAAGACAAAGTTGCATTGGTTCTCGGAGATAATATTTTCTACGGAACCGGCTTAGCCGATTTGTTACAAGCCAATAACGATCCCGATGGCGGAATAATTTATGCTTATCATGTTCAAGACCCTGAACGATACGGTGTTGTAGATTTTGACAAAGAAGGAAAAGTATTGTCTATTGAAGAAAAACCAGCCGTTCCAAAATCTAATTTCGCTGTTCCGGGAATTTATTTTTATGATAACGATGTTGTCGAAATTGCAGCAAACATAAAACCAAGTCATCGTGGCGAAATAGAAATTACCGATGTAAACAAAGAATATTTGCGACGCGGAAAACTAAAAGTAAGTATTCTAGATCGAGGAACCGCTTGGTTCGATACAGGAACTTTCAATTCATTAATGCAAGCATCGCAATTTGTACAAGTTATCGAAGAACGCCAAGGATTGAAAATCGGTTCGATTGAGGAAGCCGCATTTCGAATGGGGTTCATAGACAAAAATCAGTTAAAAACTTTAGCTGAGCCCTTATTAAAAAGTGGTTATGGAACTCAGTTGCTCGAAGTTGCCAATGAATAACATAATTCAGTTTTAAAAAATGAACTTTATACCGACAAAACTTAAAGACTGTTATATCATTGAATCAAAAATCATTAAAGACGATCGTGGATATTTCATGGAAAGTTTTAACGAAAGAACTTTTCAAAACGGAATAGGTCAAGAAGTTCATTTTGTTCAAGACAATCAATCTTTTTCTACCAAAGGCGTTTTGCGAGGATTACATTATCAATGTGGCGAACATTCGCAAGCTAAATTAGTTCGCGTTTTGCAGGGTGAAGTTTTGGATATTGCTGTAGACATTCGTCCAGATTCCGAAACATTTGGTCAGTATGAATCCGTTTTATTATCTGGTGAAAACCAAACTCAATTTTTTGTGCCACGAGGTTTTGCCCATGGATTTTTGGTGTTGTCAGAAACGGCAACTTTTTTTTACAAATGCGATAATTTTTATAATAAAGAATCCGAAGGTGGATTGATTTATAATGACGAAACTATAAATATCGATTGGGAATTTCCAACCAATGATTTATTGATTTCCGAAAAAGATTTAGTTCAACCAAAACTCGAAAACGCACGAAAAGCATGGTAGTTCTCGTAACAGGTTCCAACGGTCAATTGGGACAAAGTTTGCAATTTGTTATTGGGAATTATCCCGATATTGATTTTATATTTTGCGATTCCAAAACTTTAGATATTACTAATTTAGAAAAGGTCAAACAAGTTTTTAATAAATATAAACCAGATTTTTGTATCAATACAGCGGCTTACACAGCAGTTGATAAGGCTGAATCTGAACCAGAAAAGGCATTTGCAATAAATGTAACTGGAGCAAAAAATCTTGCCCAAGTTTGTAAAGAATTTGACACCACTTTAGTTCACGTTTCCACAGATTTTGTTTTTGATGGCAACTTTGGAAATTTGTCACCTCGAGCGCAGTCGAGAGGCTATTTAGAAACCGACCAAACCAACCCAAAATCGGTTTACGGACAAACTAAACTCGATGGCGAAAAAGCAATTCAGGACATTTTACAAAAACATATAATTATTAGAACCTCCTGGGTTTACTCACAATTTGGGAATAATTTCTTGAAAACCATGTTGAGGTTGGGATCGGAAAAAGATACTTTATCGGTTGTAAATGACCAAATTGGAACTCCAACAAATGCTGTAGATTTAGCAAATGTAATTTTGACTATTATTTGTCTCACTGAGCGCAGTCGAAGTACTAACAACTATGGAATCTTCAATTTTTCAAATCTTGGAGAATGTTCTTGGTTTGATTTTGCAAAAAAGATATTTGAGATTCATGATATAAACATCGACTTAAAACCGATTCCATCTGCAAGTTATCCAACTCCAGCCGAAAGACCAAAATTTAGTGTTTTAGATAAATCGAAAATTATTGATATTTTTAGAATTGAAATAAAATCTTGGGAAGAAAGTTTAGAAACTGTAATTTTTCTGTTATAACGGAAAAATAACCTGTAATTTTTCAAATGGAGTAAAAAGTTTAATATAAAATTAGAGAAAAAAAGCAAAATTGCCTTTAACATTTTCAAATAAATATCCAAATAGTGATTTTTTGGTAATTAATTCACAGAATTTCTTCGAAGAGTTTATATAATCAGATTAACGTAATATAATTT
>JAYWEG010000099.1:0-2067 GCA_043779445.1 Bacteroidota bacterium | reverse complement strand
AACGAATCAAATCTTGAATTTTGATAAAATAGGCAGTTTGTGACAATGAAATTTTCTTGTATCTAAAAATATTTCCGATTTCTGCTTGATAAGAACTTTCGGGTTTTAGATTCACATTTCCAGCATTTTCCCAGTATAAATCATTGAATGTTGGAATTCTAAAATTCCTAGAAGCATTAATTTTCAGACTATAAAATGAATTAAAATTATAATTTGATCCAATCGAAAAAAGAATCGGAGAATCATAACTACTTGTAATTTCCTTTCGAATCACAAACTCATTAATACATTTTTGTGAAACATTTTGTTTTACTAATATTGCAAAAGCGCTAATTTCACGAACATTATTCCCAAAACTAGTACCAAAACCTTTGGTGCGATTATAGTCGAAAATGGAATTTATTTTTATTGCCTTTAAAAGCGAAAAACTAAATTCCATTTTCGAAATAAAGTTTTCTGACGATCCAAAACTAAAATTATTACTTTCAATAGAAGGAAAATACTTATAATTCTCATAGATATAAGCAGTTTTTAGATTCAAAGTAAATTTTTCGAAATTTCCAACATAATCTAACAAATTTCTACTAAAACTATTTTTGTATTTGGTTTTAGTTTCTGATGCAGAAATCAAGGAAAAATTCCTATCTGAATTTGTAGATTCTGAATATAATTTCAAACAATTTCTCTCGTTGAATTTATATCCAAAATTGAAAGAAAAATTCGAATTACTAAATTGTCCATTTATGTTTTTTTCTTGTTCGCCTTTATAATTAAATCTTTTCAGATATACGTAATCATTTTCGGAATCATTTCTAGAAAATCCAAATTGTGAACTAAATTTTTCAGAAGATGCTTTAAAATTATAATGAATTCCTGAAGTTCGAAAACTACCATAATTAACCTGCAAATCGTTCACAAACTGATTTTTAAATGCTAAATCATTGTTTAAATGTATGCTTCCGCCAAGAGCGCTAGAGCCATAAATTGCGCTTCCGCCGCCAGCTCGAACAGAAATATAGTCGAAGTTTTTTGTAGAAATAGTATTAAAATCGGTTTGACCAATCAATTGCGAATTGATGTTGATTCCATTCCAAATTACGGCCGTTTGTTGGGCTGTTGTTCCGCGAAATGATGGCGACGAAACCATTCCAAATCCATTTTCTTTGAAATAAATAACAGAATTATAATTGAGTAACGAAGTTAATGAAGGTTGATTTTTTGAAATTATTGAATCGTTTAACTTTGATACATTTAGAGAATTAGAGAAATTCTTGAGTTGAAAATCAGAAATAACTACTTCTTTTAAATTTGTTACATGATTATTTTGTGCCAAAAAACATTGGTACCAAAACAAAGGCAAGAGTAAAAAGCAATTTTTAATTGACATAATTTTAGAATTCTATCTCCCGAGAATCCATTATTAGTTAAGAAAAAAGGCAGGTCTCCTGGCTTGCGTCTTGTTATTTTCCTTCCCATCACGCAATGCTTGACAGTGGTTTTTGCAGCAATAACAATCTTTTGTAGCTTACAGTTGCGGGAACAGCTCGAGATTTATGATTTAGTAATTATGACTAAGAATTTAAAATCCTTAAAACAAAATACATAATTGCTAAATTTTACTCAATTCCCTTTTAATGTGGTTTTAAAATTCTTAAAACAACAACCTCAATTCGGTTGCAAATATAACAATATTATAACACGATACGTCAAAAATGTTTTTTATATTTGAATAAAAAATTAAAAAAATGAATCCAATACATGTTTTTCCAAAAAATCTCGAAGAAAAAAAAGCAATCCAAACATTTTTAGAATCTCAAAATATTAAATTCGAAATAAACGAAGAAAAAAATCTAGAAATGAAATTTGATTCTGACTTTTTGAATTCGATGGAACAAAGTTTTAAAGAAGTTATGTCGGATAAAATTCCAATGAGAGAGTTTGATTTAAAAAATTAAATCCTGGATAAATTAGATTTCGTTGAAATAAAATTGTTAGAAAATATCGTTACATGAATTATTTTTTTTAAGAAAAAAATTAATCGACTTCAATTTAGAGTCGATTTTTTAT
>JAYWEG010000098.1:0-2067 GCA_043779445.1 Bacteroidota bacterium | reverse complement strand
AAAGTTTCTCCTTGGTGCATTAGCCAAGCGGCTTGACCTAAATAGGCAACTACCAAACTTATTTTGACATAAATCCAAGTGATACGAATGTTTTTTATTCCGCAATGACCTAAATCTGAATAGAGTGCTTCTGCTCCTGTAGTACACAAGAAAACTGCACCTAATAGCCAAAATCCTTTAGGATAATTGACCAATAAATCATATGCATAATAAGGGTTTAATGCTTTTATAATATCGGTATGTTGCATAATTTCTTTTACTCCAAAAATCAATAACATAGTGAACCAAATGGTCATAATTGGTCCGAAAAATTTTCCGATAACTTGAGTGCCGAAACGTTGAAAAAAGAACAATAAGGATATGATGGCAACCACGATTCCGACGGTTAAAAGGTTTCCTGGAATAATGATATTTTCTAACCCTTTAACCATACTTAAACCTTCAATTGCTGACGAAACCGAAATAGGAGGTGTAATAATTCCGTCAGCAAGTAGTGTAGTTGCTCCAAGTATTGTTGGAATAACTAATTTTTTGCCATAACGTCTAACCAAAGCATAAAGCGAAAAAATTCCTCCTTCTCCGTGGTTGTCTGCTCGGAGCGTGAGCCAAATATATTTGATTGTGGTTTGAAAAACTAATGTCCAAAAAACACAAGAAACGCCACCATATACCAGCATTAAGTTAATATCTCTTGTACCTATTATGGCTTTAAAAACATAGAGCGGACTTGTTCCAATATCTCCATAAATAATTCCGAGTGCGACTAAAAGTGATGCTATAGTTACTTTACTTGCGACTCCGTGTTTTGCAGTATCCATTTTTTAAATTTGTTTTAAATTTTAATGGTACAAATTTCTATAAAAATATCTTTGTAAGATATAAAGATGTAATTGTTAAATGTAAAGATTTTATAAAGATTAACTAAAACGATAGCCCACACCACTTTCCGTAACAATATATTTAGGTTGGTTAGGATTTTCTTCAATTTTTTTACGCAATGTTCCTACAAAAACTCTTAAATATTGTGTCTCTGTTTGATATCCTTTGCCCCAAATTTCTTTGAGAATGTATTGATGCGTTAAAACTCGACCTTCATTTTTCATAAAAAGTGCTAATAAATTATATTCGGTTGCAGTAAGTTTTAGTAATTCGTTTTTTTGTTTTATAGTTCTTGCTCCAAAATCTATTTGTAAATCTCCACAAGAAAAAATACTGCAATCGTCATTGGTTTGGTTTCTGCGAATAACAGAGCGAATTCGTGCCAAAAGTTCGGCACTTCTAAAAGGTTTTGTTAAATAGTCTGTTGCTCCGTTGTCAAGTGCTTTTACAATGTCTTCTTCGCTGTTTTGTACCGATAGCATAATAATTGCTTTAGTGTACCAAGTTCGTAATTCTTTGAGAATTTCGTGTCCGCTTTTGTCGGGCAAACCTATATCGAGTAAAATTAATTCGGGCGGATGGTTTACCGCCATTAAAATTCCTTCTTTTCCAGATTCGGCAAGCCAAACTTTGTAATCGTTACTTTCTAGTGTTATTTCAAGCAATTTCCGAATTGGTGCTTCGTCATCAATGACTAATATTTCTGCTTTATTCATTTTTGAGAGCATTTAAATAAGAGGTTTCTGTTGGAATTATTATTGTAAAATTTGCACCTAAATTGGGATTGTTCTTTAATATTATTACTCCGTTATGTGCTTCAATAAATCCTTTTACAATTGATAATCCTAATCCGCTTCCGCCAGTTTTAGTATTTGGAACACGATAAAATTTATCGAAAGCAAATTGTATTTCATTTTCGGGAAAACCATTGCCGTTATCCGAAACCGAAAAAATACAATTATCAGATTGATAGAAAGCATCAATCTTTATAATTGTGTTTTCTGGAGTGTATAGAATTGCGTTTGTAACTAAATTTTGAATAACTTCTTCAATTAATCCAGCATCTAATTTGAATAATGGTAATTTTTCGTTTGAAACAAAATCAATAATATGTTTGTTTTTTATGGGTGTGATTTTTTGAATTACGGTGTAAATAAGTTCGTTTATATCGAACCAATCTTGATTTAG
>JAYWEG010000097.1:0-2073 GCA_043779445.1 Bacteroidota bacterium | reverse complement strand
AAAGGTCAAATTTTGAACCAAATTGCTACTAAATTCATGCAACTCACTCAAGATATTGTGCCTAATTGGCTTATTGCAACTCCAGATCCAAATGTTGCAGTTGGATATTTATGTGAACCATTTAAAGTAGAAATGGTTATTCGAGGCTACTTGTCTGGTCACGCAGCAAGAGAATATGCTTTAGGAAAAAGAATTTTATGTGGGGTTCAAATGACCGAAGGTTTAAAAGAAAACGATAAGTTCCCTACTCCAATTATTACTCCAACTACAAAAGCTGACAATGGTTCGCATGACGAAGACATTTCTCGTGAAGATATTTTAGCAAAAAAAATTGTTACTGAAGAAGATTATTTAATTTTAGAAAAATATACTAGAGATTTGTACAATCGTGGTACTGAAATCGCAGCTTCTCGTGGATTAATACTAGTAGATACAAAATATGAATTTGGAAAAACTAAGGATGGCAAAATAGTTTTAATAGACGAAATTCACACCCCAGATTCTTCTAGATATTTTTATACCAAAGGCTATCAAGAAAGACAAGATAATAATGAAGAGCAAAAACAATTATCTAAAGAATTTGTTCGACGATGGCTCATAGAAAACGGGTTTCAGGGTCTAGATGGTCAAGAAATTCCAGAAATGAATCAAGAATATATTTCGTCCGTTTCCGAGCGTTACATAGAATTGTATGAAAACATTTTAGGAGAAAAATTTATAAAAGCAGATTTATCTGATATTAATGATAGAATAGAAAAAAATATTTTAGATTATTTAAAATAAAAATTATTGCAGAAACTTTTAAATAATTGATTTCATTACATTTGCGAAAATCAAATACCAACTAATTATTAGAATTTATACCTAAGCTGCAATACAAGAATTGACTTATAAATTATCTTTTTGAATTATTGATGAAATTGAAATTGTTGCAGGAGTCCAGACATTAAAAATTATCTTTGTAAATAAAAATTTTAAGTAAATGATTGCATCGTATTCTAAAATTATCGAAACTGAATTAGAACTTTACTTCCAAGAGTTTAGAAACAATATTATTGGGATTGACCAAGAATTTGAATCACCTTTCGGAAAAAAGAAAATTATTTATACTGATTGGACAGCAAGCGGAAGATTGTATCGTCCAATTGAGGAGAAAATCATGAACGATTTTGGTCCTTTTGTTGCCAATACACATACCGAAACTACTGTTTCTGGAACAGCCATGACCATGGCATATCATCAGGCTAGAAATATTATAAAAAAACATGTTAATGCTAGCAAAGACGATGTTTTAATTACCGATGGAACTGGAATGACTGGAGTTGTAAATAAATTTCAGAGAATTTTAGGTTTAAAAATTCCAGAAAATTTGAAAGAATTCACAATTATTCCAAAGGAAATGAAGCCAATTGTTTTCATTTCGCACATGGAGCATCATTCTAACCAAACTTCTTGGCTAGAAACTATTGCAGATGTTGAGATTATTCCGAGTTGCGAAAAAGGATTGTTTTGTATAGAAAATCTTGAAAAACTATTAGAAAAATATAAAAATAGAACTATTAAAATTGCTTCGATAACTTCATGTTCTAATGTTACAGGAATAAGTACTCCATATCACGAAGTTGCAAAATTGATGCACCACAATAACGGATTGTGTTTTGTAGATTTTGCTTGTTCTGGACCTTATGTTAAGATAGATATGCATCCAGTAGACGAACAATCTTCGTTAGATGCAATTTTTGTCTCACCACATAAATTTCTTGGTGGCCCAGGAACTTCTGGAATTTTAGTTTTTAATAAAAAATTGTATAAGAATATGGTTCCAGACAATCCTGGTGGTGGAACTGTTTCGTGGACAAATCCGTGGGGCGAACATAAATACATTGATAATATCGAAGATAGAGAAGATGGCGGAACTCCTGGTTTTCTTCAAGTGATTAAATCGGCATTGGCAATTCAATTGAAAGAGAAAATGGGAATTGACAATATTCTCAAACGTGAACATGAGATTGTAGAATATGCTTTTTCTGAACTTGGAGCCATTAAAAATATTCATATTTTGGCCAATGAACA